>DOXU01000221.1 GCA_003518885.1 Oscillospiraceae bacterium | reverse complement strand
CAGAGTGTATAAGAGACAGGTATAGGAAAGAAAGTAAAGCTTCCAAAATGGTAGTGGGTGGGGTATCCATGAGTTCTAAAAGGTGATCAGAATGAGTTTGAAGCATTTATGGAAGGCAAGAAATCAAAGTACGACCTCTGAGTGGGATAGTTGGAGATTGTTCGCGGGGGAGAAAGCCACAAATAGAAAAATGGAGAGCATCCGCAGGTCGTTCTCAAATGAAAATATGAGATTGGCGCCGAATAAACTTTGTGATGGTTTCGTTATATAGATCGCCAGCAACCTTAATAGAAGTAGATGCAGCGGTATCTTTTAAAGAGATAACGGCAACATCGGTTGTACCTCCACCAATATCCACAATCATGTTCCCGACGGGTTGCGTGATGTCAAGACCTGCGCCGATGGCTGCGGCTATTGGTTCTTCAATAAGATAAACTTTTCTGGCGCCTGCCTGAATTGCTGCGTCATAAACAGCACGTTCTTCTACTTCTGTAATTCGACTTGGAACACAAATCATAATACGGGGTTTAAAAACGTGATAATTATAAACATGTTTAATGAAATAACGAAGCATTTCGCCCGTCAAGTCAAAATTTGAAATAACGCCACCACGCATTGGGCGTATAGCCACAATTTCAGCAGGAGTCCGCCCAATCATTTTTTGTGCATCGGTTCCCGTGGCAACGACCTTCTTGGTGGATTTATCGACAGCAACAACAGACGGTTCTTGTAAAACGATTCCTTTTCCTTTAACGTTGATGAGCACAGTGGCAGTACCCAGATCTATTCCAATATCACTACCAGGCATAATAATCTCTCCTCGATATAGTAGCTGTAGAGCTGCATGGAATTGTTTGTGAGCGAGCCAAAATAGAATTACTTTTGGCAAATAGAATCATAAAAAATATCGGTTGACGATATTCCCATTTATTATACTTTAATCAGGTGAAAATTCCAACAAGGTTCCCTAAGAGTTCATTAAGAATTTACAATATACAACGTATTTAGCTTTAGCGTACACAGGCAATAGCTGTGCAGCGTATTTCCTTTGCACCGGCAAGGCGAAGAACGGAAGCGCATTCTTGCAGAGTGGCACCAGTTGTTAAAATATCATCTATAAGCAGAATTCTTTTGCCCCGTACATTATTGCGTACGCAAAAGGCGCCCTCAATATTCTTCCACCGATCTTCTCTTTTAAGACTATGTTGCGCGGGAATATCGGCCGGTTTGCAAAGAACATTCTTGTAGGGTAAATTTAATAGATGCGCCAATTCTTTCCCGATTAATGCAGATTGATTGTATCCACGCACTCGCATTCTCTTAACGCTGAGTGGTACAGCGGTGATAAAATCAATGGGTTCACCCGCATGAGAGTCAGTTAAAATAGAAACTGTTGGAAGTGTGAGCGCGGCAAAAGATTGTGCTGACGCAGGATGGCCATAAAATTTAAAGCGGAGCAAACCTCGTTTGATCGCGCCCTCATAATAAAAGGGAACGCGGCACTGTGAAAAAGAAAAACGCTTATTTTGGCAAATACAAGAGTCTGATCCATGCCCACAGCGAGGGCATATAGGTTCTTCTACGCGTGAAACTTGCGAAGAACAATCAGAACAAAGCAGTTCATCTGGATAAATTACTTTTCCACAGCCGACGCATCTTTGAGGGAAAAAGATGCAAGCAATCTTTTGCATTAGAGTCATAGGATATCTCCATTTTGTAAAAAGATACGTAGACCAGTGTAACGCTTTGCACGCTGGTTGTTTTGTACCATGTATTCAATGGTTTTTTGTCTACCAACAAGAATAGTGAGCTTTTTAGACCGTGTAACCGCCGTGTAAAGTAAATTGCGGTAGAACAACATAGGCGCACCGGAAAATAGAGGTAAAATGACGACAGGAAATTCACTACCTTGGCTTTTGTGTACAGTAACAGCGTAGGCTAGTTCCAGTTCATCAAGAAGCTCGGGACCGTATTCAACGGTTCGCCCTTCAAAGTGAACGATGGTGCTGTTTGTTCGTCGATCAATTTGAGCAATAACACCAACATCCCCATTAAAAATACCGGTTCCTTGTTTGCCGTTATCTCGTTTCCAAACAAGATCATAATTATTTTTGATTTGCATGACCTTGTCGCCTTCACGCAATACGCCAAGCGGGGAAGGGCATTCGGCCTTTGTTCTGTTTGCTGGATTAAGCACGCTTTGCAGTCCTTTATTAAAAGCAATGGAACCCAGTTCTCCTTTACGTCCAGGCGTAAGTATTTGGATGTCTTCAAAAGGGGAATGGCCATAAGCAGCAGGCAACCTGGAATGTACGAGGTCAATTACTGTGGCGGCGGTCTGGGCAGCAGTTTGTCTTGGCAGAAAGAAAAAATCACCGTCTCGATGAGAAAGAATAGGCATTTCACCATGTACAATGCGGTGTGCGTTGGTGATAATCAAACTTTGACCAGCTTGACGAAAAATTTCATCCAAAACAACCGAAGGAATGGTTCTTGAAGCAATAATATCTCGTAGGGCATTGCCAGGGCCGACAGGTGGTAATTGATCAGCGTCCCCCATCATGATAAGACGGCATCCCATTTTAAGTGCACGGAGCAGTGATTCAAATAATAAGACATCCATCATAGATAGTTCATCAACAATCAAGACATCACAATCAAGTGGATTTTTTTCATTACGTGCAAAACGGGCATTGTCTTCGTCTCCAAATGAGATTTCCAGCAATCGGTGGATCGTTTTGGCTTCATGGCCAGAAATTTCTGTCATTCTTTTGGCCGCTCGCCCGGTGGGTGCCGCTAAAGCAATTTTTAGTCCCATGGTTTCAAAAATATGAATCATGGCATTTAATGTGGTGGTCTTTCCGGTACCTGGACCACCGGTCAAAATCATAGCATGACTTTGGCAGGCAAGACGGATTGCTTCACACTGTTTTTCGGCATAAGTGATGCCCAGTTTCGTCTCTGTTTCTTTGATGAGATGATTGATTTTTTGGGTATCCTGTCGATGAATATCGCCCATAAGCAATAATCTTCCAGCAATATATGTTTCGGCACGATAAGGTTCAGGGAGAAATAAAACTCTTCTATCGTTGAATTCTTCGGCAACCAGATCTTCAGTTTCCGTCATAGAATCAATTTGAATTTCAACCTCGTCGGTCGAGACTTTTAAAAGATTTTTCGATAAAGCCGTTAATTTATCGAAAGGAATATAGGTGTGTCCCCCACTATATAGGTTGTGACGCAGGATATGCGTGATACCTGCACGAATGCGAAAGGCATCATCACTTTTAATTCCCATATTTTTAGCAATTTTATCTGCCAAGTCAAAGCCAATCCATAACCCCGATTCACAGAGCAAGTAGGGGTTTTCTTTAATTTGTTCAATGGCGCTGGATCCAAAGCATTTCCAGACGCGGAGAGATTGTGCAGAATTAAGTCCATATTGTTGAAGAAAAAGCATACAAGTACGTACGCCAAATTGATTTTTGTAGGCTTCACTTAATTCCGATGCTTTTTTAGGGGAAATTCCTTTTACTTCTGCTAATCGTTTGGGGTTATTTTCAAGAATTTCCAGAGTGCTTTCGCCAAAAACATCAATAATACGTTTAGCGATGACAGGACCGATTCCTTTGATTGTTCCAGAAGATAAATAACGCAACATGGCTTCTGCCGTTGCGGGCATCTCTTGTTCAAAATCGGTAGCTTTAAATTGGCGACCATAAGAAGGATGTTCGCTCCATTCCCCACGTATCGTTAATACCTCGCCTTCAGCCAGATCGGGAAAAATTCCCACAATAGTCTCCAACGTTTTTCCGCAATCTATTTCAAAGACAGTATACCCATTCACGCGGTTGCGAAACACAATAGATTCTACAGATCCGTGCAAAGTTTCCAGATTTTCCATGCCATTCCCCGCTTTTGTGCTAATAGGCGATTTTTTTCTCCATTATTCTATTCGAATAGTATACACCGGCTGTACTGTGTTGTAAAATATCATGAAGAATTAGCTGGAAATGAAAAGAACCGCTCTTTCTCGGCATAAAAACCGGTGAAAGGGCGGTGAAAAAAATAATTAAAATTTATTTGCTGGGTGTGGATTGACTTGATGGAGCGGATGACGTTGTACTGGAAGTGGATTGGGATGCAGAGGAAGATGAGTTTGTGTTTGAAGAAGATGGACCTGAGCTGGATGAAGACTGGATTGTTACCATCGGGTCAATTGGTTGTCCGTTTTTCATCATTTCAAAATGAAGATGGGGAACCAGGGAAATCTCCGATTGTGCACTTTGTCCTACGGCGCCGATTACAGTTCCGGCTTCAATTTCTTCGCCTTCTTTTACGGCAACTTGATCTGTCAAATTGGCATAAACAGATTGCAATCCGCCGTTGTGCTGGACAATGACTTCTTTACCAAGCATGCCATCTGTTTTCACATCAACTACAGTTCCATCTGCGCAGGCCTTCACAGGTGTTCCAGCGTCAACGGAAATGTTCACACAATCACTGATGCGCCAGTCATCCATCGTTTTATTGTAGATTGGAGTGTTAGGGCTATAGGCTGTAATGATATTACCGGTAACAGGCTCGGTATAATGTGTGGGTGCTGTGTTTGAAGAAGATTTGCTTGCTGCACTGCTTGTGGAAGAGGATGGGCCGGATGAAGTGGATGTTGAGGACGTTGAAGAATTGCTGCCTGTCACACCGCTCACCGTATGACCGGTTTGCTTGGCACCATCACTTGCAGAGGGTGAGGATGATGCGCTTTCTGAAGAAGAAACAATACCCGTGTGCAGCCCTTTCAAAGTGCCACTTGTTGCAATATAAGCAGCGGATCCAATGGCTACAAGGCATAAGGCGAGGGCTATGTAAAAGCCCTTACCACTCATAAATTTAGAAAAACGTGAACGCTCCGGCTTATCCGGTTTATTAGATTGATTCATTTTTTGCACCTCCGGTAGTATGTTTGCCGGAAATACAATTTATTATACAAATTTGGCACGTTTTTCATGAAAGGATAAAAAATTCTTTATAGGTTGCATAAAATTTGCTTGACAATTTCCTTGTTATGAATATGATGAAAGAATAGTATCAACATTAGGATTCTTTGCTTTAAGCAACGATGTCTTATTAAAGAAAGGAAATATAAATGCATACAATTTTAATTAATGGCAGTCCACGTGCAAAAGGAAATACGCGTTTGGCACTCGATACCATGGCTGTTGAGCTTGAAAAACAGGGAATCAGTACGGAAATTATTCATATTGGAAAAGAAGCGCTTCGCGGTTGTATTGCCTGCAATTATTGCAAAACATCACCGGATCATCATTGTGTGTTTAAAGATGATATTTTAAATGAAGTTGCGGATAAATTGCGCAAGGCGGATGGCATGATTTTTGGAGCGCCAACCTATTATGCGGGTATTGCTGGTACAATGAAATGTTTTATGGATCGTCTTTTTTATACCAGCTCTGATTATTTCCGCTTTAAAGTTGCCAGTGCAGTAGCTGTGGTACGACGTACCGGCGGATTAGATACATTGCATCAGCTCCAAAACTTTTTGGCACTTGGAGAAACCATTACACCACCTTCTCAGTATTGGATGGTTGGATATGGAATGGACAGAGGAGAACTAGAGCAGGATATTGAAGGAATGCAGACCATCAAAAAGAATGCAAAAGCATTTGCCTGGGTTTTGAAAGCAACGGAAGCAGGGAAGAAAAATATACCACTGCCAGAAAATGAAGAACATCAATTTATGAACTTTATTCATTAAAATTACCAATTGTAAGGGGTGATGGCAATTCCGGTGTAATAGTATTGAACAATTTCCTTCCAATTTCTTCCGCTCCTTGCCAAGGCACCGGCACCAAATTGGGAGAGCCCCACACCGTGTCCATCCCCAAGTACATCAAAAATGAAATTTCCTTGTTCATAATGAACATCAAAATGAGTGGAACGTAGTCCAAACCACTCTTGTATTTTGCCACCGCTTACGGTTTTATTACCGACGGTGGCTTTTGTGACTCCGCCAGCATCGGAACGAGTGGCTATCTTGATCCAGGAAGAAGGGTCATCACCTAGATTTACATCAGTGTAAGCATCGCATGCTGTGCGCAGGAAGCTTTTTTGAGAGACCTGCACCGTACTTTTGTAATCAGGAGCGGCACTGTCCCATGTACTAGCTACTTCAGTAAGATATGGAACGTCGTTACCCCATATAGTCTGACTGCTTTCCGTTTTTCCGGCTGAGCAAGAGAAATACTGGGCTTCAATTAAGTTGCCATTACGGGTCAAAGCTGTGCCATGGACCGCTTGTACAGCCTCTGTGATTTTTTCCCATTGTTCTGTAAAGTGATCACCGAAACGTTTACGAGCACTACTTTCGGAGATATAAGCTTGATAGTGTGCAGGGTCATCCGATACATCGGCGCCATCGATTGAAGCATTTGCATTAGGATGCATATGGTGATTATTTCGTTCCAAAGCCGCATAAGTAAACGAGGCGGCAGCCTGTGCTTTCAAGGCCTCAGAAGGGTATTCCGCAGGCATCTCTGCAGCCACAACACCGCGAATATATTGATCAGCAGGAATATCTTCGACCGATTTCGTTCGTGTATGGTAGACTTTGAAGACAGAATTGGATTGAACATTAACAGTGGCCGCCACCTCGGCCGATGGCTTGTTTTCACCTAATAATGAATTTTTTGTGGCAGATTGTTGCGGTTTTGCGTTAAAAGCAAACACAGTTAAGGGAATCATCAACAGGGCTAAGGAGAATATTGCAATTGTGAGAAGTCTAACTTTCATATTTTTATCTTTCCTCTTGACGGAGTGCCTCAATTTGCGGTAAAATAGTAGATATATATTAATTTAATCGAGATCATGAAGACAGATGCTGTGTCTGCACAATGAGGTACAGAAAATATGCTGGAAAATAAAACACAGAATACAAAAGAATATCCTGGCGGCATCAATGCAGAAACCATTAAAAATCTATGTGATAAATTTCAAAGATACAACTCTATTGCCCCCGAACTCTTTAAAACCTATCATGTAAAACGTGGCCTTCGTAATGAAGATGAAACGGGTGTTTTGGCGGGTTTAACGCGTATTTGCAATGTTCACGGATATTTGATTGACGAGGGAGAAAAGCTACCAGTTCCTGGTGATTTGATTTATCGTGGTATTAGTATCCGGGACTTGGTAAAAGGGTGCCGGGCGGATGACCGATTTGGTTTTGAGGAAACCATTTGGTTATTGCTGTTTGGCTATTTGCCAGATGCACAGACACTCGATGATTTTACCAAACTGCTTGCATCTTGTAGAGAATTGCCACGTGATTTTACGGAAGATGTAATGATGAAGGCGACCTCGTCCAATATTATGAATCAACTTGGCCGTTCAGTCCTTTCCCTTTATTCATATGATAAGAATCCGGAAGAAAATTCCTTGCAAAATGTTTTAAGGCAATCTATTTTGCTTATTGCACGTATGCCAACCATGATGGTAAATGCTTATCAGGTAAAACGTCGTCGTTTTGATAATGAAACGTTATTTTTGCATCCTTTGAAGCCCGGACATTCTACAGCGGAGAGCATTTTGGCAACCATGCGTCCGGATGAACAGTTCACTAGTGAAGAGGCAAAACTTTTAGATTTATGTTTGATGCTACATGCAGAGCATGGTGGAGGGAATAATTCTAGTTTTACCTGTCGCGTACTCTCTTCCACAGGATCAGATACATATTCAGCTATTTCTGCAGCAATTGGCAGCTTAAAAGGGCCACGTCATGGTGGAGCAAATATTAAAGTGACAGAAATGTTGGAGTTCATCAAAGAAGGCGTAAAAAATTGGAATAATGATGATGAAATTTCAGATTTTTTGCGTAAACTTTTAAGAGGAGAAGTGGGTGATGGCGCGGGTTTGATTTATGGTATGGGGCATGCTGTTTATACCATTTCTGATCCACGAGCGGAAATTTTGAAGTTATATGCTGGTAAACTTGCTGATAAAACGGAATATGCAGAAGAGTTTCATTTGCTCGAGGCGGTGGAAAGACTCTCGCCGGCCATTTTTCATGAAGTTAAAGGGAGCGACAAGTTTATCTGTGCAAATGTAGATATGTATTCTGGTATGGTTTATAAAATTTTGGGGATTCCTACGGATCTCTATACGCCACTGTTTGCGGTTGCTCGAATTGTGGGTTGGTGTGCACACCGCATTGAGGAAATGACAACCGGAAAAAGAATTATGCGCCCAGCATATAAATCGGTTTCTCGCAGTCAACCGTATGTACAGATTCAGGAGAGAAAAACAATCATTTAAATTGTAAACTTGTTGGCTGAATATGCCGCATTTTGCACATATGTCGTTTATTTCATTCTGCTTTCATGGCAGAATGTATTATTTTAGGGGGACAGGAAGCATGCGTAAAATTTTGCCTGCTGTATTGCTGGCTATTCTTTTGGCGGGTATTATTTCAACTGTTGTATTAAGAACATTTCTTGTCTATTTTTGTGTTGATCCAGCTACGGGGTTCTATATAGGAAATTATTCTTTGCCGATGTATGCGCTCAATATTTTGACTCTTGTTTTTGTTGTTCTGCTATTGGTACTACCGCTTTGTTCCAAACGGCTGTCTTCTCATTCATCTGTACCAGCCAAAAATATGGCACTTTGTTTTTTAAGTATAGTAAGTGCCATAGTGCTGGCAGTATATGGGGTGGAACGGTTTGTTCAAGTTATTGCGGTATCCTCTAGTGCGGGTGCCTTTTTAGATGGCTTGTTTGCGCTAGCATCCGCCGTTTATTTTGCGTGGCAGGCGGCACATTTACGAAAAGGGACACAGATGCATTCTGCCGCACTGGTAGCATTGATTCCTGTGCTCTGGGCAATTCTTCACCTTATTGTGAGGTGGATGAGTTTTACCACCATTATTAGTATTCCGGCCGCTTTGTTTGAAACATTGCAAATGATCAGTTTTATGCTCTTTTTCTATTATCATGCACGCTCTGTGGCGGAAGTGAAAAATGGACACGAAATGAAAGGTCTCCTTTCTTTTGGATTGCTTTCTGTTTTTTTGGGCATCCTTTCTACAGTCCCGCAGATCATTGCTTCCTGCATAGGCGCACATAACATAACAGTCGATTGGTTCTCTATTGTGTTGATTCTTGTTCTTTCTATTTATGCCCTTGTGCAAATGTTTTCTGTATTTTTTATAAAAAATACGAAGATATTAGCAAAATAGAAGCAATTTGACTCGCTAAAAATTTTGTTGGACTTGGAAAATACATTTAATGGGTTGCATTTTTCAATGATTCTGCTATACTGCAATAAGGATAAATGCGTTGAACGGGGAAAGTAGTCGTTTGTTTTCTGAACAGAGAATAGATGTTTCAAGCTGCGAGCATCTTGCAGGAAATGACGAGGAAGTGCCCTCGGGAGCAGACAAAGGGAAGAAGATTGATGTAAATCTCCGGTATCTTTGTTCGGCTTGGCCCCGTTATGAGCCTATTTGAGTAAAAATCGAAGTGGAACCGCGGACAAAATCCGCCTTCGGCAAGGAAGGCATAGTTTTTGTCCTGCGGTTTATTTATTTTAAATAAAGAAAACACAGCTTTAAAGACGAGAATATTTCGTGCACACTTTTTGTTTTTATAAGGGGGAAAGAGAATGTTTCGCCGTATTCGTGAAGATTTGCGTTCTATCAGGAAACGTGACCCGGCTGCACGCTCGGACATAGAGGTGTTTTTTCTCTATGCGGGTTTTCACGCCGTTCTTTATTACCGTGTCTCCCATTGGCTGTATAAACATCATCGTTTTGGGTTTGCAAGATGGGTTTCACAGCTTGGCCGTTTTTTTACCGGTATTGAAATTCATCCAGGTGCAACGATTGGAAAAGGATTATTTATTGATCATGGAATGGGTGTCGTAATCGGAGAAACGGCCGAGGTTGGCGATTATTGCACCCTTTATCAGGGAGTCACATTGGGCGGAACAGGTAAGGATACGGGGAAACGGCATCCCACCCTGGGTTCCCATGTCATGGTGGGTTCAGGGGCAAAGGTCCTTGGGCCAGTGAATATCGGAGATCATGCCAAGGTGGGTGCCAATGCATTAGTATTGATCGATGTGCCACCTAGATCTACCGCGGTTGGCGTACCTGCGCGAGTTGTACGCATTCGCGGGGAGCGAGTCTTTAGTGATGGGGAGGAATTGGATCAGATTCATATTCCAGACCCTGTTTCACAAGAGCTTTGTCAATTAAGAGTGCAGCTTCATTCTCTGCAAAAACAGTTTGAACGGCAAAGAGGAGAAAAACGATATTATGAAAATTTATAATACCCTCACACGGAAAAAAGAAGAGTTTATTCCCATAAAGCCTGGTGAGGTTCGTATTTACACTTGTGGACCTACTGTATATAACTTTATTCATATTGGCAATGCCAGGCCGATGGTTGTTTTTGATGCCCTGCGTCGCTATTTGGAGTATCAAGGCTATCGGGTTCTTTTTGCCCAAAATTTTACGGATGTAGATGATAAAATGATCCGTCGTGCTAAAGAAGAGGGCGTAAAAGTTGCGGATGTGGCGGCAAAATATATTGCGGCGTATGATGAAGACGCTAAAGGCCTGAATATTCAACCGGCAACGTTTCGCCCACGTGCTACGGAGAATATCGCTGATATTATTGCCCTGATTTCCTCTTTGGTGGAGAAAGGGTATGCTTATGCAGCTAATGGGGACGTTTATTTCCACACACGTGCATTTAAAGAATATGGAAAACTCTCGCATCAGCCACTGGAGGATTTGGAAGCAGGCGCTCGGGTTAATTTAAACGAGAGCAAAAAAGACCCTATGGATTTTGCTCTTTGGAAGGCAGCTAAACCTGGTGAGCCTAAATGGGACTCTCCATGGGGAGAAGGCAGACCAGGGTGGCACATTGAGTGTTCTGCTATGGCCAGGCATTTTCTTGGCACAACAATCGACATCCATGGGGGTGGACAAGATCTGATTTTTCCACATCATGAAAACGAGATTGCACAGAGTGAATGTGCAAACGATAAACAGTTTGCGCACTACTGGATGCATAATGGGTATATCAACATTGATAATCATAAGATGTCGAAATCTTTGGGCAATTTCATAACCGTGCGGAATGCAGCAGAAAAATATGGATACGAACCTATTCGTTTTTTAATGCTGTCTGCACATTATCGCACACCTGTTAATTATAGTCGGGCCATTTTGGAGCAATGCGTTGCAGCTCTGAACAGGTTGTATCATTGTCGCCAAGCGTTGCATGATGCTTTACCTGAAGGCAATGTAAAGACTGAAGATGTTCATGTATTCAAGGCTTTTCATGAAAAGTTTGAAAAGGCTATGGACGACGATTTGAATACGGCTGACGCGATTTCTGTCTTATTTGAATTGGTAAAAGAAATTAATACAGCTTTGGCAGATGGTAAAACAGATAAAATGTGGATTGCTGCGGCGCAAAAAGAATTTGATTTGTATTGTAACATCTTGGGGCTTTTGTATGAGCGTAAAGAGCAGTCGTTGGACGATGAAGTGGAAGCGCTTATCGCCAAAAGACAGCAAGCTAGAAAAGATAAGAATTACAAAGCGGCAGATGAAATCCGCGATGAATTGAAGGCGCGTGGAATTGAGTTAAAGGATACACCACAAGGAGTAAAGTGGGAATATCAAAAGAAGTAAAAGGTGATTTTGAAAGGCCCTAGACATGACACTTCAGCAACTGAAATATGTGATTGAGGTGGCGCATTGCGGCTCGATTAATGAGGCAGCAAAGCGGCTCTTTATTACGCAACCCAGCCTTTCCAATGCTGTTCATCAGCTGGAAACAGAAATGGATATTTCTATTTTTGTTCGTAGCAATAGGGGTATTACTCCTTCGCCAGAGGGTATGGAGTTTTTAGGCTATGCAAGGCAGGTAGTAGAACAGTGCAATTTGTTAGAGGAGCACTATTTGCATCATAGGTCGGCAAAAAGACAATTTTCTGTTTCAACCCAGCATTATTCTTTTGCCGTTAGTGCTTTTATTGCTTTAATTCGCCATCAAGGTCTAACTACGTATGATTGCACCATCTCCGAAACACGCACATACGAGATTATTCAAGATGTACGTTATTTGCGTAGTGAAGTGGGGATCCTGTATCGGAATCCATTTAATGCCAAGGTTCTAAATAAGTTGTTTTTGGAAAACGATTTGGATTTTCACCCGTTATTTAAGGCTACTCCTCATGTGTTTTTAAGTGCACAAAATAAACTGGCATCGCGTCCATTCCTTACTTTAGAGGATTTGGAAGAGCTGCCTTATTTATCTTATGAACAAGGGGAGTATAACTCATTTCATTTTTCCGAGGAGATCTTGAGTACGATGACACATCAGAAGAATATTTATGTGAATGATCGTGCCACTTTATTCAATTGCCTCATTGGACTGGATGGGTATACCATTTCAACAGGAGTTCTTAGTGCTGAATTGAATGCAGATATTGTGGCTGTGCCCTTACGAGTCGATGAATCGATGACAGTGGGGTGGATAGCACACAAGAATTTAAGCTTGAGCCATTTGGCTTCTTGTTATCTTGAAGAGCTTAAAGACGCATTGGAAAAAGAGCATCCACCAGAGTAAAAAATTGCTGATCAGTTTAATGGAAAATCGCCATTTTTATGTGTATTAAAAAATCGGAGGAAATGCGGAATGGAACTTGCCAATCCGATCGTGGTTAAAGGCTTGTTAGCACGTCATGGATTTCACTTTTCAAAATCGCTTGGGCAGAATTTTTTGGTTGATTCCTCTGTTTGTCCGCAGATGGCGGAATTGAGTGGCACGGATGATGCTGTTGGTGTATTAGAGATTGGGCCAGGGATAGGCGTACTTACAGTAGAGTTGGCTCGCCTTTTTCCAAAGGTTGTTGCAATGGAATTGGATCAACGTCTGTTTCCCGTATTGAAGGAAACACTTCATGGATTTGATGCTGTACATGTGGTAGAAGGGGATGCCTTAAAAGCAGATCTTTCAGAACTTATTGCACGTGAATTTGATGGACCCGTCGTTGTGTGTGCAAACTTGCCTTATTACATTACCTCTCCTCTATTGATGCGTCTATTGGAATCCAGACTGAATATTACAGCAATAACAGCCATGGTACAAAAAGAAGCAGGGGAGCGTATTTGTGCAGAGCCGGGTACTAGGAAAGCTGGAGCCATTAGCTTGGCCGTGCACTATTATGCACAGCCACAACAGCTTTTTGATGTCCCGGCCTCTTCTTTTTTGCCTCGTCCTAAAGTGGACAGCTGCGTAATTCGTATGGACGTACGAAAAAAACCGCCGATCGAAGTGAAGGATGAGAAGCTTCTCTTCCGTGTTATCCGTGCAGCGTTTGCGCAAAGGCGAAAAATGCTACGTGGAGCACTTTCGGCGGGATTGGGAATTGCAAAACAGGATCTCGTAGGGGCATTTCAGGCTTCTGGGGTGCTGGAGACAAAGCGCGCAGAACAGCTGACATTGGCAGAATTTTCTGCATTAGCTGATGCTATTGGTCGCTGATGGTTTCGAATTAAACATAAAATTTTTTTGTATCTGCTGATAGATTTGGAGGGAGTTCCTTGCAAGATCATATTCGGAATTTTTGTATTATTGCGCATATTGACCACGGTAAATCAACATTGGCCGATCGTCTGATGGAAAAGACCAGTGCGGTGGCAAAGCGTGATATGGAAGCTCAATTATTAGACAATATGGATTTGGAGAGAGAGCGCGGTATTACCATTAAAGCGCGAGCGGTAAAGTTGACTTATCAACACACAGACGGGGAAACATATGAGTTGAATTTAATCGATACCCCGGGTCATGTTGATTTCAATTATGAGGTATCCCGCTCGCTGGCAGCTTGTGAGGGTGCAATTTTGGTTGTGGATGCCTCTCAAGGAATTGAAGCGCAAACACTTGCTAATACCTATTTGGCATCGGACCATGGGCTGGAAATTGTTCCTGTCATCAATAAAATCGATTTACCTTCTGCTGAACCAGAGCGGGTAAAAGCGGAAATTGAAGAGGTAATTGGCATTCCGGCGGATGAAGCGCCTCTTATTTCAGCAAAGCGGGGAATAAACATTGAAAGTGTATTGGATCAGATTATTCAATATATTCCGGCACCAAAAGGAAACACCCAAAATCCACTGACGGCATTGATTTTTGACTCATATTACGATAGCTACAAGGGTGTTATTGTTTATTTACGCGTGGTAGATGGGACGGTTTCTCCGGGTACTCACATCAAGATGATGGCGACGGGTGCGGAATTTGAAGTGGTGGAAGTGGGGTATATGCTTCCTACGCATTTGCAGCCCGCGGATTCGTTAAATGCAGGAGAAGTCGGATATTTAACAGCCAGTATTAAAAATGTTTCCGATACCCGTGTTGGCGATACTGTGACAACGGTAGAAAATGGGGCATCTGAACCCTTACCAGGATATAAAAAAGTGAATCCAATGGTTTACTGTGGTATTTATCCAGCAGACGGTGCCAAATATGGGGATTTGCGTGACGCACTTTCTAAACTCCAGTTGAACGATGCTTCTCTTTCTTACGAGCCTGAGACATCCATTGCATTGGGGTTTGGTTTTCGTTGTGGATTTTTGGGTTTGCTTCATATGGAGGTTATCCAAGAACGTTTGGAGCGGGAATATAATCTCGACCTTATTACAACGGCACCGAGTGTTGTCTATAAAATTGAAAAGACAGATGGGGAAACAGTCATGATTGATAATCCGACGAATTTTCCTTCTGCGGACTCTATATTGCAGGCAGAAGAACCCGTTATTACGGCGCATATTTTGACTCCTAAAGAATACATCGGGAATGTAATGGAACTTTGCCAGGAACGGCGGGGCATGTATATTGATACCCGTTATCTTGATGCTGATCGGGCCGATCTGCATTATGAATTACCGCTCAATGAAGTTGTCTATGATTTTTTTGATGCGCTTAAATCTCGTACACGTGGATTTGCTTCCCTTGATTATGGGATGAAAGGATATGTTCCATCCCAACTCCTGCCTCTATCACCATCTTACGC
>DOXU01000098.1 GCA_003518885.1 Oscillospiraceae bacterium | reverse complement strand
CTCGGTTAATCGCCTCTCTGCATACAGAAAGGTGCAGAGAGGCGATTAACCGAGGGGGATTGGTCCCTACAGCCCTTAATGGTGCCAATGAGGAAGCCGTGCATCTCTTCTTGAATGGAAAAATTCACTTTTTGGATATTCCTGTTTTAGTTCGTGCTGCCTCTCAGGCACAGGATGTGGGTACTGTTACCTATCAAAATATTGTGATGGCAGATGCTGATGCACGGACCTTTGTACGCAAAGCGGCACAAAGGTTAGAAAGGAAATGAACCGTTTTTTAATAACCAGTTAATAGCTGAAAGGGAGTGTTTCTTATCACCATTCTGCTGTATATAGTGATTGCCATCGTTGTGTTTGGCGTGCTGATTTTCTTACATGAATTTGGCCATTTTTTTACGGCAAAGCTTTGCGGAGTTAAAGTAAATGAATTTGCTATAGGAATGGGTCCGGCACTTTTCCATATTCAAAAAGGGGAAACAAAGTATTCACTGCGTCTTTTACCCATCGGTGGTTACACTGCAATGGAAGGCGAAGATGATGACGGTAGCAGTGATCCACGCGCATTTGTAAATCGCCCAGTTTGGCAACGTATTATCGTGTTGGTTGCGGGCTCTTTCATGAATATTTTGACCGGCTTTGTGATCATTTTAATCATGTGGGTCATGATTCATCCGATGCCTTCTACTATGGTGGCTAAATTTACACAGGGTGCGGTAAGTTCTGCTTCAGGCCTACAGGCAAATGATAAAATATTGAGTATTGATGGTGCAGCTGTGCATGTCAACGTTGATATTATGTTGGGGTTGGCGGAAAGCGACCATGGCCGTGTAAATATGCAGGTGCTGCGTGGTGGCAAAACTGTGAATTTATCAAATGTTCAATTTCCCACAACAGATGATGGAAATGGTGGTAAAGTCATGTTGCAGGACTTTCAGGTGTATGCGCAGCGTAAAACGCCTGGAAATGTTCTCTCGTATGCGTTTTATTGGACAATTGCCATGGTTAAATTGGTTTGGGTGACCATTGTTCAAATGTTCACTGGACGTTACAGCGTAAAGGATTTAACTGGGCCAGTGGGCACAACAGCAGCAATGGGGCAAGCGGCGACGCAAAGTCCGCTTACTTTGTTTAATCTGGTTGCTATTATTGCGGTTAATCTAGGGGTTGTAAATCTTTTTCCATTACCGGCATTGGATGGTGGAAGATTACTTTTTGTTATCATTGAGGGAATTCGTGGCAAACCAGTTGCACGTAAGTATGAGGGATATGTGCATCTAGTCGGATTTGCTTTGTTGATGGCTTTGATGTTATTGGTGACGTTTAATGATATTTTTCGCCTGATAAAGAGGTGATTTTTGGTGGAAAGAAGAAAAGCGAAGCAAGTTCATATTGGGAAGATAACGATTGGTGGAAATGCACCGATTGCAGTCCAATCAATGCTTTGTGCACCTGCTCATGATACGGCAGCTAACGTAGAACAGGCTGTACGCCTGGAGCAGGCTGGTTGTCAAATTGTACGAGTAGCTGTGCCGGATCAGGAAGCAGTACAGCTCATTCCTGCGTTGAAGAAGGCAGTTTCTATGCCAATTGTAGCAGATATTCATTTTGATTGGCGTTTGGCAATAGAAGCAATTGCTGCTGGTGTGGATAAAATTCGTCTTAATCCAGGAAATATAGGAGATGCGAGTAGGGTAAAGGCGGTAGCGGATGCCTGTTCTTCAGCTGGTATCCCTATTCGTATTGGGGTAAATGGTGGATCCCTCGAGAAACATATTCTTGCAAAATACGGTCATGTAACACCAGAAGCATTGAAAGAAAGTGCCTTGTATCACGCTGCTTTATTGGAGCGCTTTGATTTTCATGACATTGTTATTTCGATTAAGGCGTCAGATGTTCCGACTATGGTTGAAGCATGTAAATTGACGGCACAGGCATGCCCTTATCCACTTCATTTGGGGGTAACAGAAGCAGGAACGGAACGATCTGGTGCGGTGAAATCCGCAGTAGGAATTGGAAGCCTACTTCTTTCTGGCATTGGTGATACAATTCGTGTATCCTTGACTGCGGATCCGGTGCGCGAAATTGCGACGGCAAAAGCGATTCTTTCTGCTTGCGGTCTTCGAAAAGAAAAGGTGGAGCTTATTAGTTGCCCGACCTGCTGTCGCACACGCATTGAAATTATGGGACTGACAGAAAAATTAGAAGGCTTATTACAGAATGTAAAAACACCGTTGAAAGTGGCCGTTATGGGTTGTGCGGTAAACGGCCCAGGTGAAGCCCGAAATGCCGATATTGGGATCGCTGGTGGAGATGGAATTGGGTTACTCTTTAAAAAGGGAAAGATTATTAAGCGAGTACCAGAAGAGGCACTTTTGAATGTGTTAATGGAAGAAATACGTGCGATGGATTGTGGGAAGGAAAGCGAATAAAAATAATGACTCTCGGGGAACTTTTTAACCTGTACAACTCTAAAAGCGCACAAGCAGAGTTTTTGATGGCAGGGCAGATCATGCAAATGCAGGCTTCTCATGAAAACCGTACGGTTAATCTGACGGTTGATTTTGCCCGCCTATTGCCTTTTGCGGAGCTTCAAGGTTTTGAGACGAATGCGGCTAAAGCTTATGAGTTAAACAGATTGACGATTTGTCCACACTACTCCAGTACGTTATTTGATCTTTCTTTTTTCCCAGAATTGGTTAATCGTTTGCGGGCAGAATCGGCGACGGTTAATGGCTTTTTTGATCATTGTGAACCTTCTATTGAAGGGGAAACGTTGACAGTGCGTTTGTTCTGCGGAGGCGCAGATCTACTTAAAGAGGCAAAATGCGACAAAGCACTTGCCCGATTAATCCATACATTATTCGATTTGTCATTAGAAGTACACTTGTTAGATGAAAAGAAGAAAATACCTTCTCCGGTAGAAAACGAAGTCCCTGCAGAGCCAGATTATGAGGCACCGCCGCTTCCACAAGAGCTGGATGCACCACAGAAGGATGAAGAGACACTTCCTCCATGGGAAAGTATATCTGCCCCGAAGGTGAAGAAGCCGGCCCATAAACGAGCGGGCGGCCAAGCAAAAATGAGTCCAGTTACGCCTAAAGAGGTTTTATACGGGAAGGAAATCCATGGCAGCATGGATGATTTGGGTTCTGTGACGGAATCGTCTGGTCATGTGGTCGTATGGGGAAGTGTTTTTGGCTTGAATGTACGAGACATTCGAGATGGAAAAGCACAAATCGTTTCTTTTAATATCACAGATGATCATGCTTCTATCATTGTAAAAGTGATAAAAGAAAAAAAGAAATTAGAGCATTTGTTGGACAAGCTAAAAAATGGGATTACTGTTTGCGTGCGTGGTAATGCGGAATTTGATCGCTATGATAGACAGGTAAACATCCGCGCAATGGATATTTCTTTAGCAAAGCGAAAAGAAAAGATGGATGATGCTAAGATAAAACGGGTGGAATTGCATCTCCATACAAATATGTCCGCGATGGATGCGGTGACTCCTGCTGCTGAATATGTTAAGCGTGCCGCAAAATGGGGCCATAAAGCAATCGCTATTACGGATCACGGGGTGGCGCAAGCTTTTCCAGATGCCATGAATGCGGTGGAAGCTATCCGTAAAGATGGTGGCAATTTAAAAGTGATCTATGGCATTGAAGATTATTTTATTAATGATACAATACCGGCCGTTACTGGAG
>DOXU01000119.1 GCA_003518885.1 Oscillospiraceae bacterium | reverse complement strand
TTACAAAGCAACGACAATGCTCTATTTCCCTGTCTAATTTAAACAGAGGCTTCTTGCACATTATCAAAATAAATTCTTTATTATTGTTTTTGGTAGATCGCCACACGGAAATCTAGTTCCGTGGAAAGCTCTGGGAGTCGTTCTAGTTTTGCCATTGCATCCGCAGGTGTTCTCCAATAATATGGTGTCATGGCAAACAGATCATTTAATTGGCTACCGCGAACCAATATTTCGCGCCGCTCCATATATTCGTCCACTTTTTCAAAATCAGGTAGATAATATGTATTATCCTGATTTTCATACGGCTTTTCATATAAAACCCTTTTCAACCCAAACAAATGGCGTGGACCCGGATACACAATAAAAAGCAATCCACCTGATCTGAGAATACGAGCTGACTCTGCTCCACAAACTGGTGCAAAAACACTTAGCACGCAGTCTGCACGATCGGCCGGTAACGGCACTTTAAAAAGACTGGCAACAGCGAATGAAATATCCCTTCCTCTTTTTACCGCTCTGCGAATGGCCGCCTTAGAAATGTCAACACCGGCCACAGTAACCGGTAGCCCTTGCTCATGCAATGAGGTGGCAACACCTGCTGTATAATATCCCTCTCCGCATCCTGCGTCAAGCATAAAGGGCTGTGACTGCCTTGGAATTTGTTTATTGAAATGATCGCCAATCCTTTTCTGCAAGCTTCTTAGCAAAAAACCATAGGATCCACTCTCCAAGAAACGATGTCTTGCAGCAATCATTCCTTTGCTATCCCCTGCGTGTGTGCGATTGGTGATCCACAGATTAACATACTCTCCAGATGCAATATCAAAACTATGCCCCTCTGTACAACGCAATGTTTTACCATCTCGGACAAATGTGTGCCCGCAAACCGGACAACAAAAACATTCAAACATGACAATTTTCCTTGTCTATCCAGGTTTATAGAAGCTCTATTTCCCGAATTTTATTGATAAACGATTAAGATTCAAAATAAATTTTATGAATCTGCCTTCAAATATTTACGGAGATATTTCCCGGTATAGGACTCTGGACATTCGGAAACCTTTTCCGGTGTACCACAAACCACCAATGATCCGCCACCATCTCCTCCTTCTGGCCCAAGATCAATAAGATAATCAGCCGTTTTAATTACATCCAAATTATGTTCAATTACAAGCACGGTATTTCCCGTATCCACTAGCTTCTGTAATACATCAATCAATCGATGCACGTCTGCAATATGCAATCCAGTGGTTGGTTCATCCAAAATATAGATTGTTTTACCCGTTGGTCTCTTGGCAAGTTCTGTAGCCAATTTTACACGTTGTGCCTCCCCGCCAGAAAGCGTAGTGGCAGGTTGTCCAATCTTCACGTAACCCAGACCAACGTCAAACAATGCTTGTAATTTTCTATGGATACGTGGCACATTCTCAAAAAATGCAAGCCCTTCCTCTACCGTCATCTCCAAGATATCAAAAATATTTTTTCCTCGATATTTAACCTCTAATGTTTCGCGATTGTAACGCTGTCCCTTACAAACATCACAGGGAACATAGACATCCGGCAAAAAATGCATCTCAATCTTGATAATACCATCGCCCTGACAAGCCTCACAGCGCCCACCTTTCACATTAAAGGAAAATCGCCCGGCATTATATCCACGCATTTTTGCATCTTGTGTAGCAGCAAAAATGGAACGAATATCCGTAAAGACACCTGTATATGTTGCGGGATTAGAACGTGGTGTACGTCCAATAGGAGACTGATCAATATTAATGACTTTATCCAAACACTCAATTCCCGTAATTTCCTTATGAAGACCGGGTTTAGCCTTTGCGCCATTCAATTCAGCGGCCAGACGCTTTTGAATAATTTCATTAACCAAGGAGCTTTTTCCGGAACCAGAAACACCCGTAACGCAAGTGAATGTACCCAGTGGAATTTTAACATTAATCCCTTTTAAGTTATTTTCTCTTGCACCTTTTACTACTAATTTATTTCCATTTCCCTTTCGCCGCTCTGTAGGAACCGCAATTCGTCGTACTCCCGATAGATACTGCCCTGTAATGGACTGTGGACATGCCTTAACATCTTCAACCGTACCAGCGCAAATAATCTCCCCACCATGAATACCTGCTCCTGGTCCCACATCCACGATCCAATCGGCAGCATACATCGTGTCCTCATCATGCTCTACCACAATAAGTGTATTTCCAATATCACGCAATCTTCGCAAAGTATCCAACAACTTATCATTATCCCGTTGATGCAAGCCAATGCTTGGTTCATCTAAAATATAAAGTACGCCAACTAAGGAAGATCCAATTTGGGTGGCTAGACGAATACGCTGACTTTCACCACCTGAAAGCGTTGCAGCCGCTCGTGAAAGTGTAAGATATTCTAACCCTACATTTTTAAGAAATCCCAGCCGCTCTCGTATTTCTTTGAGAATACGATTTGCAATCATCTGCTCTTTTTCCGTGAGTGAAAGCGTATCCAGAAACAAAAGGGCTTTTGTGATGGAAAGATGGCAAAAAGCATCAATGTTTAAATCACCAACTGTAACAGCCAATATCTCTTTTTTTAAACGTGCCCCGCCACAGTCCGGACACGCTTCTTTTGTCATATAACTTTCAATTTCAGCGCGCATCCACTCGCTCTGTGTTTCTTTATAACGGCGCTCCATATTATTGAGTACGCCTTCAAATGCCGCATGAAAAGTACCCGCCCCAAATGTACCCTCTCGGTGCAACGTAAGCTTTTCGTCCCCCGTTCCATAAAGAAGAATATCAGATATTTCCTTCGGGAGATCTTTAATTGGGGTGTCCAATGAAAAGTGATACCGTTCTGCCAAGGCGGCATAGTACATTTGTGAAATTGCTCCGCCATCCAGGAAATTCCACCCATTAGCCTTGATAGCTCCCTGGGAAATACTTAACTTTTTGTCCGGAATAATACGGTCCGGGTCCACCTTCATTTGAAAGCCAAGTCCACCACAAGTCTCACATGCACCATAAGGATTATTAAAGGAAAACATTCTTGGAGAAAGTTCCTCTATGCTCACACCATGGTCCGGGCAAGCATAATTTTGCGAAAACAATAGCTCATTTTCGTCAACAACATCTACAATCACAAGTCCTTTAGAAAGGTTGGTTGCCGTCTCTATAGAATCTGCCAAACGTCCACGGATCTCCGATTTTACAACCAATCGATCAATCACAATTTCAATATTATGTTTTTTATTTTTAGTAGGGCGAATCTCCTCTAAAAGATCATATAAATTTCCATCAACGCGAACACGAACAAATCCGCTACGTCTTGCCGCCTCAAACTCCTTTTGATGTTCCCCCTTGCGTGCACGCACAACGGGTGCTAAAATCTGAATTCGTTTTCCTTCTGGCAGAGTAAGAACTTGATCTACAATTTGATCGATTGTTTGCTGCTTAATTTCCCGGCCACAAACCGGA
>DOXU01000220.1 GCA_003518885.1 Oscillospiraceae bacterium | reverse complement strand
GTAAAACAGCGGCAATAACCGCAAGTATCCAAATTGTCACACACCCCCTTGCCAATTTCACTACATCACGCCAGATGATCGATTCGATTTTCTAAAATACGATAAAAGTTTCCATCCTCTTTTATCTTGTTGCAAGGTTGTTGACCTTAAGACCCATCCATATTTTAAAATTGTTTTTTGTGCCCTAATAAGCGACTATTGAAGATTTTACCTTCATCTGCGCACCAATCTTCATATCAGCACCAGTCAACCGCCTTTATAAAATATAGAAGGCACTTTCAATTTCCGCGCCCATAGAGAAAGCCCGTCCTTTTTTATTCGCGCAGTAGCATCAAAAGCCCGCGCTCAAATGAAAGTTTTTCCAAATTTTCTCTCGTTTATACATTTAGGCGAGTGCGAATATAGATAAAATTCCCTGCAATACTGTTTGTTCAACATAGATAAGCGGGCGAGAAAGAAAACCTAAATAAAGAAGCGCCATCAAAACGAGTTGAGCCGCCCCTTGATAATGATAAAATGATGCCTCCGTATCGCGTGAAAGGAAAAGAGCTAATACGCGTGAACCATCAAACGGAGGAATCGGAATCAAATTGAAAATAAACAAGCCCACATTGATCTGAGCAGAAACCAATAAAAAGGTTACTACCGTTTGCGTGACAGAAAAAGGGAAAACCGCCGTTATTTCCACCAGCCACAGAAGAAAAACCGAGAGAACGCTCATCAGCAAATTGGACACAGGGCCTGCCAAAGCCGTTATAGCCATGCCCAGGCGTGGCCTTTTAAAATTTCTCGGATCTATGGGCACTGGTTTTGCCCAACCAATACGAAATAACAGCAAACAAATCGTTCCCATTACATCTAAATGACGAAGAGGATTCAGTGTTAATCTTCCTTGATATTTCGCTGTTTTGTCTCCCAACGCAGATGCCATTAATGCATGTGCACATTCATGCACCGGGAAAGCAATCAGTAACACTGGCAGTGTATAAATCATTTTCTCTAAAAAACTGAAAATGCCCTGTGCAGCAAAACTAGAAAAGGGAGAAAACATGTCATCTCCTTACTCACAATAAAATAGAAACGAACCTGAAGATAAGTATACGCGAAAAATGCCCAAAAGACAAGTAAACGCCTGTATTTATGCCCCTATCTCTGCAAATCGATCTCATCGAGTTGAGTACGTGTGTCCATTTCCGGTAGAGCAGAAACATCTTTCAATTTGCGCTGGATTTGTCGTGTACGAGTACCGACAAGTTTATCGAGATCACGATTCGCTTGTTCAAGGCGCTGTTGTGTGGAAGCAAGCACATCGGAGAATTTGCCGAACTCGGTCTTTACAGCTCCTAGAACTTGCCAGACCTCACCTGAGCGTTTTTGAATGGCCAATGTGCGAAATCCCATTTGCAGACTATTCAAAAGTGCCGCCATAGTTGCCGGACCGGCTACCGTTATTTTATACATATGCTGAATTTTTTCCAGTAGTCCGCGACGTACCACTTCAGCGTAAAGTCCTTCAAAGGGCAAAAACATTACACCAAATTCCGTCGTTTCTGGCGGCTCAATATATTTATTATGAATATCTTTTGCGAATTGTTTGATTCTCTGCTCCAATTCCGCCCCCGCTTTCGCGACTGCTTCTTTATCTCCGACATCATAAGCATCACAGAGTTTACTGTAGGCGTCTGCAGGAAATTTAGCGTCAATTGGCAACCAAACAGTTCCTTCATCCGCGCCGGGCAATTTTACAGCATACTCTACCACATTGGAGCTTCCCTTTTTAGTTGCTACATTCGCTGCATACTGCTCTGGGGGCAAAATTTCTTCTAAAATGGCTCCCAGCTGCACCTCTCCCAATACACCACGTGTTTTAACATTAGAAAGAACTTTTTTCAAATCGCCAACGCCAACGGCGATTGTCTGCATTTCTCCAAGGCCTTTATAGACTTGCTCCAGCCGTTCATTTACTAACTTAAATGACTGCCCTACACGCTCCGTGAGTGTTTTTTCCAGTTTTTCATCCACCGTTTCCCGTATTTGTTCCAATCTTTTGGCATGATCATCCCGCATGGCAGATAAACGATTCTCCATCAAAGTGCGAATATTTTCAAGCTTTGCCTCATTCTGAACCGAGAAGTCTGCCATCCGCTTATCCACTCCAGTTACAAGGCTCCCAATACTTTTCTGCATAGCATCCTGTCGAAGAGAAAGCTGCTCACTCATTTGGATAAAACGGCGATTTTCTGCCGCTGCCGATTTTTCTTGTGAACTTGAAAGAATATCGCCCAAATTGCGAACACTGGTTTGAATCGTTTCTCCTGTCTCCACGCGAGTTTTGCGCAGCTGCTCATCTACGTTTTGTCGCAGCATTTCTATCTGACGTGAATTCCCACCTCTACCTTTTGTCACCGCCAAAACACAAGCAAGTGCTGCAAGCACCGTTGAAAGAATTGAAAAGACCAATATCAATGCCAATTTATTCACTACTTTCTTTATCGCTACATCCCATCTTATTGATAACAAAAAACAGCCATGGATTTTTCCACAGCTGAATCATCACTGGAGGCGCCGCCCGGATTTGGACCGGGGAATGAAGGTGTTGCAGACCTTTGCCTTACCACTTGGCTACGGCGCCAGAAAAACACATTTTAAAATCAAAAGAGAAGTATCTCCATTGGTGCCTCCGGGCGGAATCGAACCACCGACACGGGGATTTTCAGTCCCCTGCTCTACCGACTGAGCTACAGAGGCA
>DOXU01000023.1 GCA_003518885.1 Oscillospiraceae bacterium | reverse complement strand
AATGAAAAAGATAATATTTTTAATCAACTCAATGAGAATACCAGCGAGCGGGCCAAATAATATTGCCGCCAACGCCGCCGGCAAGTCACTAAAATCAATCTTCAGATAAGCAGAAAAGAATGGAATCTCTAAAAAGTAAAGGATAATAGAGATCGCGGCGAACAGTCCAATTAGGACCATCCTTCTCGTTTTGAATTGTTGCGAAGGCACTTGAAAAACTCCCTTTCCCATGGCTGGGGGGACGCACTCTACAAAAAAGTCCCGGGTTAATAAAACAACCCGGGGCCACTATGCAAAAACACGCGTCTTTTCTCATCCGGACTATACCGTCGGCCACGGATTCACACCGTGTCAGCTAATGCTCGCGGGCTTGTTGGTCAAAACCAAATCACCGCCGGTGGGGAATTACACCCCGCCCCAAAGACTTTTTTATTTAATCGTATAAAAATGATAGCATAACTATTCATGCACGTCAAGATCGTACGACGGCAACTCTCTTTCCTTTTCCTGCAATTTATGATACAGTAGCCATAATAGCTATTTTAAAAAAGGAGCGAATTTTCATGTCTGGTAACTCATTTAACGGCGGAGTAGCACCTGGCGGTTTGCGGAATGTAGATGAAGTGAAATTATTGATTTGCTATCTACTTAAAAGCACAGCCTGTCCTCTCTCACTTGATACACTCTCCGAAAGTCTGCAACAAGATGGGCTGGCAAACTACTTTACCATTGCAGACGCTTTACATGCACTTCTTGTTACCGGCCATGTGGATCTTCTTGAACAAAATGGAGAAAAGACTTATAAAGTAACTGGGCTTGGCGCTGGTACGGCCAATTTGTTTGAACGGCGTTTACCTTATTCTGTAAGAGAAAAAGCTGTTAAAGCAGCTATGCGTTTGTTAGCGCAGCAAAAACGTGAAGCCGAAAATCATGTACAGATCACCGCTGATGGTGTAGGATTTCGTGTTATTTGTTCCGTTTTAGATGGAAAAGACTCTTTACTTTCCATCTCTTTACTCGTTTCGGACCGGCCCCAGGCAGAGGCCGTTAAGAAACAGTTTATGAGTGATCCCACCACCATTTATCGGGCAACCGTGGCTTTAATGACCGGTGATCCAAGCGCGGTTGGCAATGCACTCAAATCGAATCACGACGCCTAAAATGTCCAATTAGTAGATAGAGTAAAAGCAAAATAATCGATACGACTGAGATAACAATGCCCGATTTTAACCCCTGCGGCAAATAGGTAAACCGTATCACATTGTTGCCTTGCTTTGCTGGCACTGCCATTAGCCCATTATCCACATTCTCGATCTGTACGATCTTCCCATTTACTGTGGCTGTCCAGCCCCGATCATACGGCACACCGAAAAACACAAGATTGTCCTTTTTTAGGGAAATAGACGAAGTAAAGCCTCGGTTATCCTTAGCAAAAGACTGTGACGCTTCTCGTTTTCTTGCCTGCACATCTTGCGCATATGCTTGGATAGAGGTATCTTTTATTTTGTTATCGGAAATTTCAGGAAGAACATCCTTGAATTTCTTCATCTGCCCATCTGTCAATACCAGGCCTTTTAGCAATAACTGTGCACGATCCTGTGGAGTTACTTGTGAAAAAGTACTTTGCGAAATTGCAGAATCGAAAGTGAAACCCATTGGAATATAATCTTTTGATTCGAAAACCGTATAATCCGCATTATTTTCATACAATTGTAAGTTGGGCAACACTTGGCTTCCAGCCGGGAAAAGCTGCACCACATAACGAACCGAGAGAAGCGGTCGCAAAGCGTAAAGACTGTCATCGGGCAAAGATTGCATAATTCGTGTCTGTCCAAGCGCCTGGTAGAATGAAAAGATTGAGCCATTTACCATCGTGCTAAAGGATTGCAAAGTCGGAACATTCAAAAGCATATTTGTGTTTCGATAAGCAGCTAAAGTGTCAATTCGATAGAAACCATTTTGTGGCAACTTTACAGAATCCGCTACATCAGTATATTGCCGAGTAAAGACCTTTGCATCTGGATAAAGCCTCTCATTTCCATATAGGACATAAGCGCCCGATATTATGGAAAAAATCATGATTAATGCAGTTGTTCTTTTGAAAAACTGTGGATGATTACGTGCATGCAACATAATACAGGCGAAAATATAGCCAACTGTTAGCAATACTATTTGAAAAATCAAGCCTTTTGGATGCATGATAACAGATTGGCCCGTCATCTGTTTATAAAGAATCAACAGAACAATAAAAGCGATGTAAACACCCGCCGTGATTCTTCGGCTAAGGCGGAAATTTGAGGACTCGTTTTGCTCCAAGGCCTTTGCTGAGGCTAATGCCAATATTAACACCAGCATGTAATACCATCGACCGTACCACATGGTATTTCCCAAATAGAATGCACTATTCAATATAGGGATTGCAACGAATAGCAGGGAAATCCCGATCATCCATACCAACCAGTCTCTTTTTTTCCATACAATATAGGCAATGACCGTAATAATGCCAAATAGGGGCAAAAATGCATGAATAGAGCGAACATCGATTGGTTCCACCATTGTCCACATGTGCTCCACCTGTGCAGGCATCAAAAATCCCGTAAGAATTGTCAGATACTCTTGAAATTTGAAGAACAAAGTGGAAAGTCCTTCAAAATGAGTGGATGTTCGTGGATTTTGAGCGACGAAGAGTACCGTTGGCAATAAGAGAGCAGCCGATATTCCTACACCAATAATTCCTTCGAAAACAACACCCAGTAACTTCTTCCATTTAAAATCATATGCCTTGCTGAAAACGCGAACCAAAAAATAAAGAAGAAGAAACACCACTTCGCCGGCAAAAAAGAAAAAATTCATAAAGGCACAGAGTGCTGTCATAACGGCAAAAAATCCCCGCCGTCCCTCTTGCATGTAACATTCAAACGCAAGAAGAAATAAAGGAAATACGGCGACAACATCCAAAAAGCTATTAAATGTGATGGAACTAAGGCTAAAGCTAGAGAAAGCATACAAAAGAGAGCCCACTAACGCGGCACCATCACGTTTAACAAAATATTTTATGAATGCATAAGAAGTAAGGCCGCTAATAGCAAATTTCAGGATTAATAATGGGCCAATTACATAAGGAAACCATTTGGCCGGAAAAATGCAGGAGATCCAGAAAAATGGACTGCCCAATGTATAATAACTATAGCTTCCAATAAATTGACTACCGAGGTCATTTGTCCAATCCCAAAAAATATTTCCAGATTTTATTGCAGCATTGGAAACCATGTTAAATGGGATCTGTTGCAAGTTGAAGTCATCTATTACGTACAAAATGCCATGCCCACGAATGATGAAGGGAACAATAAAGACGGCCGCTGTTATTAAGGACAGCAAAAACGCCCATGCATACCGTGGGCGTTGCGAAGTCAATGTCTCAATCCTTGTTGTTGCTTTTGTCATTCTAAATAATCCTCCACAAGATATTGCGGTCGCCCTTTCGCCTCCAAATAAATTTTCCCGATATATTCCCCAATAATACCGGTTCCTAAAATTTGCAAGCCACCAATCGCCCAAATGGAAATGATGAGGCTGGTCCACCCGGGAACCGTATGCCCTGCAGCAAACACGATAAGAAAATATATGAGCATAATAATACTAATAGCAAAAATAATGCCGCCAACTGCCGCAATCAATCGAATGGGTTTCACGCTAAAAGAGGTAATCCCCTCCCATGCAAAAGCCAGCATCTTTTGGAGTGGATACTTGGATTCCCCTGCAAAGCGCTCGTGTCGTTCATACTCTACCGTACCACTACGGTAGCCGATTAAAGGAACAACTCCACGGAGGAATAGGTTTACTTCTTTAAATTTTCCTAATGCCTCCACTGCGCGCTTGCTCATCAAGCGGTAGTCTGCGTGATTATACACAATGTCCACGCCCAAACTCTTCATCAAGCGATAAAAAAACAAAGCCGTGTGTCGTTTGAAAAAAGTGTCTGTTTGCCTAGAACTCCGTACACCGTAAACGACATCGCAGCCTTCTTTAAATTTTTGTAAAAACCCATCAATCGCGTTGATATCATCTTGCAAATCCGCATCCAGCGTAATAATGGCATCTGCTTTACCTTTTACTGTCATCATTCCGGCCATCAATGCATTTTGATGGCCTTTATTGCGGGAAAGTTTAATGCCATTGACATATGTATTTTGCCCATGCATGGATTCTATTAATTCCCATGTACGGTCTTTTGATCCATCATCTACAAAAACGATGCGGCTCTCTTCCGAGATTAGCTCTTTCGTGCATAATTCTTGCATCTTCTTTGTAAGCCGGCGACCCGTTTCGGGAAGCACCTCTTCTTCATTGTAGCATGGCACAACAATATAGAGTGTTATCAACTGCCATTCTCCTCTTTAATCAATGTTTCTGTTTCCGGGTAGAGTTTTTATACGATAAGATCGTCGCTCTTCCCACCTTTTATACTTTATGACGCAATTGTTCAAATAATTTACCCAAAATAGAATCCCCGTAAAAACGGAGATTCTCTCAAAATATTTTCCGGGAAATTTTACATCTTAATTTTCATGGAAATATCAAGTGCCCGCACCGAATGGGTTAACGCACCGATTGATATCATATCAACACCCGTTTCAGCAACCGCGCGCAGATTCTCCATAGTGATTCCACCGGATGCCTCTAATGGTACCTTACCCGCTACCATTTTCACCGCTTTTTCCATTTCTACCGGTGACATATTATCTAACATAATAATATCCGCATTCGCCTTTAACGCCTGTTTTAGCTCTTTTAAATCACGCGTTTCTACTTCGATCTTCACGGTATGGCCAATACGTGATCTTAATAAAGAGACTGCCTGTTCGATGCCACCTGCTGCATCAATATGATTGTCTTTAATTAAGGCAGCATCTGATAAATTAAAACGATGATTCTGTGCACCACCAACGGTAACCGCATATTTTTCTAGAACACGCAACCCCGGCAAAGTTTTACGTGTGTCACAAATTTTCGCCTTTGTTCCTTTTACTAGCTGAACCGCCTGTGCTGCAGCTGTAGCAATTCCAGAAAGATGCTGTAATAGATTGAGCGCTGTACGCTCCCCCTTGAGCAAAGCGCGTGTTCTACCATGGACGCGAGCGGCTATGTCCTGATTTTCCACCTGCTCTCCATCGTTCTTCAGTATTTCAACTGTTATACCAGCATCAAGAAATTTCAAGGTGCGCAGAGCAATTTCCATGCCACAAAGTACCCCTGCATTTTTTATTAAGAAAAATGCATCCGACTCCTGTTCCTCAGGGATCAGATTATCCGTGGTCACATCCAAATAGTTAATATCTTCCTTTAATCCTCGAAGGATTACATCCTCATAGTGCATGGGCAGAATCATGCAGAGAGCACCTCTTTCAAAATCATATTTGCCACACCGGCTAAACTCCGTAACTCTGTTAGTTTTTTTGAAGCGGCATAGCCTGCTTGCAGTTGTCTTTGTATCTCTTGCACTCGTGGCAAGTTCTTTTGTGCCTTTTCTATATCTGCATTGACAAAAAAGCTCTCCTGAATCAAAAACCGGATTTCATCCCGCAATGCTTCAGAAGGCTCTTCGCCTCTTTCTGGTTGCAACTCTTTGGCAGAAATCAGCGTATTTCTTTTTTTCAAAATATCTTGTGCGGCACGCTTGGAGAAAACCAACGCCTCCAACAAGGAATTACTGGCTAGACGATTGGCGCCGTGCACCCCTGTATGTGCGCACTCTCCCACTGCATAAAGTCCCTCGATCGTTGTGCGGGCATAAAGATCTACGTCGATTCCGCCCATCAAATAATGCTGACAAGGGTAAACAGGAATGCGATCCTTCGTCATATCCACATCATATTCCAAACACTTTTGATAGATGGCGGGAAAACGGTTTCGTACAAATTCGGCGGGTTGCTCTGTAATGTCCAAATAAAAATCATGGCTCTTTGTTTTCTTTTCCTCTTCCATAATACAATGGGAGACGACATCACGTGGTGTTCGCTCGCCACGTTTGCAATAATGCTGCATAACTCGT
>DOXU01000243.1 GCA_003518885.1 Oscillospiraceae bacterium | reverse complement strand
CCCTTCCAGGCGTTCCAATGCCTTGACGGAAAAAAGTAGAAAGCTACCATGCAACGCATAGACGGGACGACTTTTCTCTCCGCAAAAAATATTAAAAAATATTCGATGGGCCTTATTGAGTGCAACGGCCAAATAGAAAAAAGGCCACTCACGCGGGTGTCCCGCAAAACGGCACATCAACCGCTCACGAAAGGCGCTAAAAGCCGGCATATACGGGTTTTGACGCTTTCCAGATTCCGTCTGAACCAGCGGCCCAATCAAAATGGGATCATTCGCCTGAGCGAAAATAGAGGCCGGCAAGGATAAAATTTCAATGTCTGGGTTACTGATCACCAAATAACGAAATTTATATTTCTCACGCGCGTACGCAATTCCCGCATTATTCCCGGCGCCATACCCACGATTTTTAACATTCAAAAAAGCACAATTTTCTACTTTACATAGTTCTTCAACCTCGTGCATTGTGTCCTCATCATAAAAACTGTTGACAACCACCACTTTACAGCGGCCTTCTACTTTAGCCAGTGATGCCAGAAAACCCGCGAGATCCCGCGGGTTCCGATACACAAGCACGACAAACACAAAATCGTAAAATTCCATGTATGCGTCCTCACATCCAATATTTTTTTACAGCGTGAAACACGTACCAACTAAAATGCCAACAGGCAGGCAAAAGGGAAAGATGCTCCTGCTCACGATAAATTCGCCATGTGCGTGCAAGAGCCGCTGCCTTATTTGAAGAAATCGCCCCCGGTGCTATACGATATTGCAAAAGTACCTCATCAATACCGTGCGCCAAAAAACGGCCATCTCGTAACAACGAAAGCCATGTTGCAAAATCTTGTCCCTTCCGCACAGAAGGCATCCGAAAATCCCCCACGATAGAACGGTCGATAATGACAGAAGAGCAAGCAATTATCGTATTGGAAAGTAAAAAACGATAATTTACCGTATCCTTTACTTGACGCTTAGATCGACGCAATTCCCCTTCTGCGTCAATCATCTCAATAGCCGTAAAGGTAAATTCCCAATTGTTTTGATGCATTTTTAAAAGCTGCTTTTCTAGTTTCTGGGGTTTCCACAAATCATCCGCATCCAAAAATGCAACGTAACGCCCTTTTGCCATTTCCAGCGCCCGATTACGTGCCAATGCTGCGCCACCATTCTGTGGCATACAATAAGCCCGTACCCGCTCGTCTTTTTGACGATAGGCTTCAATCATCAAAGGGGAACGATCCGTTGAGCAGTCATCTACTAAAATAAGTTCCCAATTAGGATATGTCTGCGTCAAAACAGAATGAACCGCATCTTCAAGATACCGCTCTTTGTTATATACTGGCATAATGACAGAGACCAATTCATTGTCAAACGTAGGCATAAGCACCGTCCTTATTTATTCTTAAACCGCTCTTTCTTGATTTGTCTCCAATACGCCTTTGCTGCCTGCTCTGTGCGATCCTCAGCAAATTGGTAATACACCCTCTCTGTCAGAGAATCGGGCAAGTATTGCTGTGCTACCCAACGCCCTGGAAAATCGTGCGGGTACTGATAAAACTGGCCTTCATGCGCGTTGTCCTCTCCATCAAAATGCTTATTTTGCAGAGTTCGCGGAATGGGGCCGTCTTTTCCCGCACGAATATCAGAAAGTGCCTGATCGATTGCCAAATACGCACTATTGGACTTAGGCGATGTTGCTACCAAAATTACAGCATCAGCAAGTGGAATCCGTGCTTCTGGTAAGCCAACTTGCAAAGCGGTATCCACTGCTGCCTTCACAATCGGAATAATCTGCGGGAAAGCAAGGCCAACATCTTCAGCTGCACAGACAAGCAATCGTCGACAAGCCGACGGTAAATCCCCGGCCTCCAAAAGCCTGGCTAGATAATAGACAGACGCATCGGGATCAGAGCCACGCATCGACTTCTGAAAAGCAGAAAGCAAATCATAATGTGTATCCCCGTCTTTATCATAACGCATAGCACTTTTTTGTGCGGACTGTGTGGCCTCTTCCTCCGTTACTTCAAGGATCCCCTTCTTGTTTTCCACGGCAGCTAAAGCCAACAATTCAACGGCATTCAGCGCTTTACGGACATCCCCTCCGCAAGACATGCTGATCTGCTCAACCACTCGATCCGTAACCAAAATAGATTGACCCCGTTCTTTCTCCATCTCGATAAAAGAACGGCGTACAACTTTGGCAATTTCTTCAGGCTCCACTTGCTTGAATTCAAATACAGTACAACGGCTGAGGATAGCGCCATAAATATAAAAATAGGGATTTTCTGTGGTAGAAGCAATTAGCGTAATGCGGCCATCTTCAATAAATTCCAGAAGAGACTGTTGTTGCTTTTTATTTAAATACTGGATCTCATCCAGGTAAAGCAACACGCCATCCATCCCAGCAAAGGTATCCAGCTCTCCTACAATCGCTTTTATATCCGCAGTAGAAGCGGTAGTCCCATTCAATTTATGCAAGGTTTTTCCGGCCTTTTCGGCCAAGATGGAGGCCACTGTCGTCTTCCCCACACCAGAAGGGCCATAAAAAATGAGGTTGGGAATCTTATTTGTCTCCACAACGCGCCGAAATAACTTGTCAGGGGCAAGTAGATGACGCTGCCCCACTACATCATCCAATGTTTGAGGACGCAAGCGGTCTGCAAGTGGTGACATAAAACATCCCTTCTCTAAAAATTATTATTTCTTATTCATAAAGTGGATATTTTGCACAGAGAGTGTTTACACCTGCACGCAAAGCGTCGGCCTTTTGCTCAAATTGATCACTGGCAGCAATGGCAATAAATTCAGCGATTTTATCCATATCTGCTTCAACCATGCCGCGCGTTGTCACTGCAGGGGTACCAATGCGAACGCCACTTGTTACAAATGGCTTCTCTGGGTCATTAGGAATCGCGTTTTTATTCAATGTGATGTACACATCATCCAAACGACGCTCCAACTCTTTCCCAGTTACACCAGTTCCACGTAAATCAACCAACATCAGATGATTATCAGTCCCGCCGGATACCAGATTGATCCCACGAGAAAGCAGGCCCTGCGCCAACGCAGCTGCATTCTTAATAATCTGCTTTTGATACACCTTAAAATCATCTGTAAGCGCTTCACCCAAGCAAACCGCCTTCGATGCAATAATGTGCATTAAAGGTCCACCCTGTGTGCCAGGGAAAATTGCTTTATCAATGGCCTTGGCAAATTCTTCTTTGCAAAGGATCAATCCACCACGTGGTCCACGCAGTGTTTTGTGTGTTGTGGTTGTTACGATGTCAGCGTAAGGAACTGGAGATGGGTGCAAACCTGTTGCAACAAGCCCAGCAATATGGGCCATATCCACCATAAATAAGGCTCCCACCTCTTTAGCAATCTTACCAATCCGCTCAAAATCGATCGTGCGTGGATATGCACTGGCTCCTGCAACAATCATCTTTGGCTTATTTTTCACGGCCAAATCATGCAGTTGATCGTAATCAAGAATACCCGTTTTGGCGTCTACTCCATAGGGAATAAAATGAAAATATTTACCCGAGATATTTACGGGAGAGCCATGGGTCAAATGACCGCCAGCGGCAAGACTCATCCCCAAAACGGTATCACCCGGCTGAAGCAAAGCAAAATAAACCGCTGTATTAGCTTGTGCACCACTGTGTGGTTGTACATTAGCATGTTCTGCGCCAAAAAGTTTTTTTGCTCGTTCAATCGCAATGCTTTCTACTACGTCTACATTGACACAGCCGCCATAATACCGTTTGCCAGGATACCCTTCGGCATATTTGTTGGTTAACACCGAACCCATAGCCGCCATAACTGCCGGTGAAACGATATTTTCTGAAGCGATCAGCTCAATATTGCGACGCTGTCTCTTTAATTCATTCTCCATGGCCTCACCGATCTCTCGGTCCTGCCCTTTTACATATCCAATCGTATCCATAATATCTGCATACATACAGCAAACATCCTCTCTACCGGCACTAAACGCCCGGACTCATACTCTACCTTATTACATTCAATCATTATACCCACCGTGGGGGAAGAGTGCAAGACTATTGGTAAACGAATACTGTTGAAATTCTGTGGTTCTTATCTTATAATAGACAAAACAGGCGCGAATTCCGCGCAATGCCCTATATTTGGAGGATATTCCATGAACACTGAAACCCCGCGTGACAAAACCGTTCTGCCTCTTCTGGCCCTGCGGGGCATCGTGCTCTTTCCCGGCACTCTGCTGGACTTTGATGTGGGTCGAAAAAAATCGATCTATGCCATCAATGAGGCAATGAAGAACGATCAACTCATCTTTCTCACCGCGCAAATGGACATCCGCGTTGTGGATCCAGCGGCGAAAGATCTTTATAAAATGGGAACCGTTGCCCGCATTAAACAGTTACTACACATCACAGGCGAAAATATAAAAGTCTCGGTCGAAGGACTCTATCGCGCTCATTTGGAAGAGATTACCCAAGATAGTCCGTTCTTCCTTTCTAAAATTACTCCTTGCGAAAATACTGGTCGTGCACCGCGCGCTACCTCAGTGGAAGCTTTGTTACGCCATACGCAGGATTTAATTGAAGATTATGTGGATCTTGGCCCCAAACTACCCGAGGAAATGCTAACCGAAATTATGGCAGCAAAAGATCCTGGCGCCATTGCCGATTATATTGCTTGCAATATTCTTCCACAAGTGGAAGATAAGCAGACTATTTTAGAAGATCTGAATCCTTATCGTCGATTAAAAGCTGTTCTTAAAAAATTGGACAAAGAACTAGAAGTCATGCGCTTGGAGCAAGACGTCGCCCAACAGGTACATGATCGCATTGAAAAAGGACAACGTGAATATTACTTACGCGAGCAAATAAAAGTGCTCTCCGAAGAACTGAATGACGGTGGAGAAGTTGGCGAAATCGACCGTTACCACGAGAGCATCAAAAAATTAAAA
>DOXU01000158.1 GCA_003518885.1 Oscillospiraceae bacterium | reverse complement strand
ATACAGTAAGTTGAAATTTTTTGCAAGGATTCTTCATCTTCTGGGCGGATAAAGACCGCCGCTGGTCCGCCAATTTGAAACGTGGTGTGTTTGCTCATTGGTTCATTAAAGACCACATCTGCCCCTGTCGTCAAGGCAAATGAGGCCAACGCAGAGAAATCCGTTTCCAACGCCCCCATCTTCTGTCTCTATCCCTTCCAGGCATACAGCTTGCCAATCATCGCTGCGCCAATAATCCCGGCATCGTTTCCCAATGCCGCCACGCGTAACACTGTTTGCACCCGCGCGTTGCGTGAGTAACGCTGGGCAATAAGGAGCGCCTCCAACGGTTTAATAATGGCATCCCCTTCTTTGCTTATTCCTCCGCCCAAACAAAGAATGTCTGGCTGAAAAATATTCACAATATTCACAATACCGGTGCCCAAGTCGGCAAGATACTCTTCTACTACTTGGGTGGCTATCGCATCATGAATTCGTTTGCCATCGAACGCCGTTTTCCCATTTACCTTTTCAAGATCACCTTGAACAAGCTGCCATAATTGACTTTCCGGGTGTTTTTTCATTGCCTCTTGTGTTGTTTTTTTCAAACCGGTGGCGGAAGCATAGGTTTCAAAGCACCCTTGTCTGCCACAATTACAAGGGCGCCCGCCCACACGAATTACCATGTGCCCGCACTCTCCACCTGCATCATTGCAACCGCGATAGATCTTTCCATCCAGCAAAATACCACTGCCTACACCGGTTCCCAAGGTAAGTAAAACCACAAAATGACAGTTCTTTGCTGCCCCGGTCAAATACTCCCCATAAACCGCCGCATTGGCATCATTTTCAATAAAAGCAGGGCAATGAAATGCCTCTTCTAATAAAGGCACCATTGGCACATTCTCTAAAAAAAGATTGTCTGCAAATTCTAACACACCTGTTTGCACATTGGAAGAGCCTGGCGCACCCAGACCTACCCAACGGATATCGGAAAAAGAAAGCCCCTCCTCTTTGATTAATGCCTGCGTAAGTGCCCATGCATCCTGTACAATCGCCTTGGCGCTGCGTGGCACCTGGGTTGGAATTTTCCGCTTTTTTAGAATACGCATGGTGTCATCCACAAGGCCAACCGAAATATTAGTTCCACCAAGGTCTATGCCGATCTGATACAAAGTGAGTTCCTCTCTTCTCTTAACTATATCAAAGCTACCTTGATACGGGCTCTTCCAGAATATTTCGTCCTTTTTTCTTTAAAATCCAATCCGCCAAACTTTGTGCTGTGCGGTTGACAATCCATTCCTGTGGATAGCCTTCTTCGGCAAGCAAGTGCAAAGCCGCTTTTGTGTTGCCCACATCAAAACAGCTGTGCGCATCAGAATTGACCACCACAGGGACGGCATACTTTTTGCAAAGCCCAACGATTTTGTGGCAATGTTCTTTTGACCCCTTCCCTTTAGAAAGGGTGTTACTGTTAATCTCTACTAGTTTGTTTTTCTTTTTAAAGACAGGAAGCACACGATCATAATCATAGACGTACCGTCCGCGGCCACTGTGCCCAATCACGTCCACCTCTTCGTTCTCTGCAAGGTGCAAGTAAGAGGTCGTCAACTCTTCCACTGTACCTGGTTTGCAACAAGGCTCATGGTAAGAAGCAATCACCCAATCTAGGTCCTTTTGGATTGACTTGCAAAGGTCCAAATTACCCGCATAATCCATAATATTCGCTTCTACCCCGTGCAATACCCGGACTCCATGGATAACGGGAGGCAAAATGTGTAAATTGCTAAAATGCCATTCATGTGGAGCGTCGGGCAAGGCGGGACCGTGATCTGTAATCGCAATCACACCAAGGCCTGCCTTTTTTGCATAGGTTGCCAACTCTAATATCGTTGAATAGGCATGTGTGCTGGCGATGGTGTGCATATGCGTGTCTGTCTCCAGCGAAAAAGAAGGAGAAATTTGTGAATCAGAAGACATCCCAATCCACCTCTCCTTCATTTGGATAAGCACCCTTGGTATGATCTTTTGTACTCAACCGCTCAAGCAACTCTTGGGCCGCATTGTAACCCATTTTTTTCTGTCGATTATTCATGGCGGCAACTTCGGTAATAATGGCCAAATTGCGCCCTGGCTTCACCGGGATCGTAATAGAAGGAACCCGTACACCCAAAATTTCTGTATTTTCATTGTCCATTCCCATACGGTCATAGACTTTGTTGCGATCCCATACCTCCAAATGAATAACCATGTCTAATTTTTCTCTAATTTTAACCGAACCCATGCCAAAAATTCGCCGGGCGTTTACAATGCCAATGCCACGCAATTCAACAAAATGGCGAATATTCTCTGGAGAAGTTCCCACCAAAGACCGGCCACTCACCCGTCTAATTTCTACGGCATCATCCGCAATCAGGCGATGGCCTCTTTTAACCAACTCAATGGCGGTTTCACTTTTACCTACGCCACTTTCACCCAACAGTAAAATGCCTTCACCGTACACTTCCACCAGCACGCCATGTCGCGTAATGCGTGGTGCCAACTGTACATTTAAGAAAGCAATCAGATCCGACAAAAAGCCCGAGGTTGGTTCTGCCGTCCGCAAAATAGGAACGGCATATTGTTTGGCGCTTTTAAGCATTTCTGGATACACATCTTGCCGTCTGGAAATAATGTGGGCCGGTGGTTTCTTTTCAAATAAACGACTAATCGCCTCACGGCGTTTTTCTTGCGCAAAACGTTGCAAAAATGACATTTCGCTCAAACCAAAAATCTGAATGCGATTTTGATCGAAATAATCAAAAAAACCATTCAATTGTAAACCTGGCCGATTCACATCTACGCGTGACATTAAAACGTCATCGGGTTCCCCCGGCATATAAATGATTTCTAGTGACAGTTCTTTCATAATATGAG
>DOXU01000227.1 GCA_003518885.1 Oscillospiraceae bacterium | reverse complement strand
CATCATCTAAATAAACTTTCTCACCACATTTTGGGCAAGTCAATTCATAATAGTCAGAGTCATCATCTTCGTCTTCATCCCCGTAAAAATCTTTTTCAAGATCTTCCAGGTCCTCATCAACAGCGTCTACCTGCTCGGAGATTTCTGAAACATTATCTTCCACATCCGAAAGAGTCAGCGCCATATCGTCCAGCACATCTACAATGGCTTTCACAATACGGCCCTCTTTAGAAGTATCGTCTACACCTAAGCCTTCTACCAGGCCCTTCAAATAGGCTACCTTTTCCGTCGTGGTCATAATCACGTACCTCCTTCACACCGTTAAACAACGGCTCCAATAATATGGACAGACAAGCGCTGTTTTGCGCAATCAACCATAATAAAAAATCGACCGTCTTCCAAAAACACTGGCAATTTTATGCCCGTTCCATGTATTCGCCTGTACGGGTATCCACACGGATCATGTCCCCTTCATTGATAAACAAAGGAACACGAATTTCGGCACCGGTTTCTAATGTGGCTGGCTTGGTTACATTCGTTGCGGTATCCCCTTTGATTCCCGGCTCTGTCTCGGAAATCTGGAGCTCTACAAATGTAGGGGGTTCAATACCAAATACTTTTCCCTTGTAAGAAAGAACCTTAACATCCATATTTTCTTTAACAAACTTAAAGCTATCCCCAACATCTTCTGTACTAATAGGAAGTTGTTCAAATGACTCTTTGTCCATTAAATAATAGAGATCCCCATCATTGTAAAGATATTGCATATCATTGCGTTCAATGTAAGCAATAGGGAATTTGTCGGTAGGATTGAATGTCTTTTCTACCACGGCGCCGGTAATCACATTTTTCAATTTGGTACGTACAAAAGCAGCACCCTTACCCGGCTTAACATGCTGAAATTCCACAATAGAAAATACATTGCCATCCATATCGAATGTCAAACCATTTCGAAAATCGCCTGCTGAAAGCATTAATAACCCTCCAAGTCAACGGCAGACTTGCCGCCCGCCGACTGGCACGCATGGCAAATACTCCTGCCTGAATTTCTCTCATGCTCTGTTAAGTGTATCCTATAAGGCCGATTTTTGCAAGAGTTCTACGAGTTAAAAACAGATTTTTTCCGCTTACTCAAGCAAAATATTTGAAAACGGCCTAATTAAAGTATTAACAACTCTTTTGGGCTTTCCGTCAGGATTTTACATCCATCTTCTGTCAAAACAGTGAGGTCTTCAATTCGCACACCCATCTGCCCTTCAAGATAAATTCCCGGCTCTACTGTCATCATCATTCCTGGTAACAATACTTCATTGCCCGTGGGGGAAAGGTGCGGTTCCTCATGAATCTGCAATCCAACAGAATGTCCCAATCCATGACCAAAGCAGCCTTTATAACCAGCATCATCAATGATATCCCGGGCGACTTTGTCCACTTGTGCACCCGTTTTTCCCGGTGCCAGTGCCTTTTCAGCTGCAAGTTGCGCTGCTAGCACCGTACGGTACACTTTACGCATTTCTTCAGTAGCATGTCCAATTGCCACTGTGCGGGTCATGTCTGAACAATATCCATCCACAATTGCACCTGTATCCATTGTAACAAAATCACCAGATTGCAGTTTACGTGTGCCAGGCACGCCGTGTGGACGAGAAGAATTCTCCCCAGAAACGACAATTAAATCAAAAGAGGGACCTGTTGCGCCTTGCTTACGCATAAAATACTCAATTTCCAACGCAATATCACGTTCCATTGCTCCAGGTTTAAGGAAAGGAAGAATGTGTTTAAAGGCATCGTCCGTAATACGCTGCGCACGTCGAATCGCCCCCAGCTCTTCTGGTCCTTTCACCATGCGAAGCTGCAGAATAGCTTCATTCAACTCGTCGCCAGCATCAATTGCAAAGCCCGGAAGTTGTTCACGAAAACGATTCCATTCTGCTACTGGCAATTCACGTGATTCAATCCCGACTACATGAGCATCTTCTTCCTTAAAAAACGATTTCATCTGCTCGATCGGTTTTTGCATCAAGACAACTTCACAACCTGATGCCTGTTCGCGGGCCGCTTCAATATAACGAGAATCTGCCAAAAGTAATGCCCGTTTACGGCTCATGAGTAAAATACCATCCGTAGCGGCAAAACCTGTTAAATAAAAACGATTATGCTCAGAAAGTACCATGGCGGCATCGATATTCGCTGGCAACACTTTTCTAAGTGCTGTACAATGTTCCATAAAAATCCCTCCCCACAAAGATTAGTCAAAACCTTATTCTGCTCATTAAAGTAGCTCTTTTAAACCCTGCAAAGCCAAAATATAGCTGTATTTTCCAAAGCCAATAATCGATCCCGCACAAACAGGCGCAATAACCGATTTATGACGAAATTCTTCACGTGCATGTACATTAGACATGTGCACTTCGATTGTTGGCATCCGAATAGCTGCAATAGCATCACGCAGGGCAATACTATAATGTGTAAGTGCACCGGCATTAATCACAACGCCTTCAAATTGACCGCGGGCACCGTGCAAAAGATCAATCAATGTCCCTTCATGATTCGACTGACGAATCTCACAATCAATGCCCATCTCTTCCGCAGCGGCATGAATTTCATTATTAATATGTTCAGTGGTATCTTTTCCGTAAATGCCGGTTTCCCGATCACCTAAAAGATTGAGATTCGGACCATGCAATAAAAGCACTTTATGGTTTGGCATAATAATTACTTCCTTTTGATTTTTAATTTTGGGAACTCAAGTA
>DOXU01000050.1 GCA_003518885.1 Oscillospiraceae bacterium | reverse complement strand
TAATTATTCCTATATCTATTCCAGCGAACAGAACTTCCTTACCGATTTTAACACGATGAAATCCATCATCACCTCAGCCACTGGCGTACAACCAAACATCTGCCGTTTCCCCGGCGGTATTGGTAACACCGTTTCACTAAAGCACCATGGTAATACGCCAATCATGCCAACATTACTATCCGACGTAAATAATATGGGCTTCACCGCATTCGACTGGAATGCTGGCGGTGAGGACGCTGAGATCCCACGTCCAGCATCGGGACAACAATTTGCATCCGAAATCATGAAAGAAGTGGGAAATACAAAACATCCTATTATTTTGATGCATGACCTTTACCAGGTTTCCATCAATACGGTTCCTATTCTTATTCAGGAGCTCCGCGCAGAGGGCTACAATTTCTCTCCTCTCACTCCCGCGATCAAACCAGTCCAGCAAAGACCTGTTTTATCTAGAAAATGAAACCAATTTTCCAGATAAAAACCCCCGAAAGAGGAAATCCTCTTTCGGGGGTTTTTTTATCTTCTTCAAATCTTAATCAATTCATATTCTCTGTTTCCAAGACCCATGCGTACAGAATGATCAATTGCTGCATTCCAGTTCGTATCAGGACTCACATCCGTAAAGTGATCGTGATGCTCATGCCCATGCTTTTCTAACAGGCTTCCCTTAACCGCTGTTTGCTTATTTACAGCATCTGTGCAAGCGACATCCAAAGCAACAGGATCAAATGATGCAAACATTCCCACATCAGGCACAATCGGAATATCATTCTCTGCATGACAGTCACAGAAAGGCGAAACATCCACCACTAGGCTAATGTGAAAATTAGGTTTTCCATGTAACACTGCCCACGTATATTCCGCCATTTTGGCGCCCAAAATATCATTAGCCTCGTCTAGAACTGGTTGCACGGCATCTGTTGGACAGACACCAATGCATCGCCCGCACCCTACACAAAGATCGTGATCAACAGATGCTTTCTTATTTTTAACGCGAATTGCTTTTGGCTCACACGTTAATGTACAAGTTCCACATCCCACACAGTCATCTTGATTGACATCTGGTTTACCGTTGCTGTGCATTTCCATTTTTCCAGCACGTGAACCGCAACCCATTCCAATATTTTTGATTGCTCCACCGATTCCGGTAAGCTCATGCCCTTTAAAATGGCTTAGTGAAATAATAATATCCGCATCCATAATGGTTCGTCCAATTTTGGCTTCCTTTACGTATTGTCCATCCGGCACCGGCACAAGTGCCTCATCTGTTCCTTTTAAGCCGTCAGCAATCAGAATACGACATCCTGTTGTTTCGTAAGAGAAGCCATTCAAGGCTGCGCTGTCCAAATGGAGCAATGCATTTTTCCGTCCGCCCACATAGAGGGTATTACAATCGGTCAAAAATGGTTTTCCGCCTTGTTTTTTCACAAAGTCGGCCACTGTTTTGGCATAATTGGGTCTTAAATAAGCTAAGTTACCAGGTTCACCAAAATGCATCTTAATCGCCGCAAATTTATTCTGAAAATCAATTGTTTCCATTCCGGCTGCACGGAGTAATCGTTCCAGTTTCCCTTGTAGGTTTTCGCGGATTGTGGTATGCATATCCGTAAAGAACACTTTGGATTTTCCCATAGTCATTCATCCTCCTGACCATTCATTGGGTATTAAATTACAAAAATAGGGAGATACTTTATTACTCCTATATCATAACATAAGGGTCAACTGTTTAGAGATTGTTTTCTACAGAATGTTGCGCTATAATGAGAGCGGTCGGCAAAAAAGTTGGCAAAAACTGCGGCAGCATTGCCGACACAAACACGCAAAATCCTTTTTGCGTTTGTTTAAAGATGTGATGAAAACGGAGGTCTAGATTTATGTCAGATTGCAAAAACTGTCCGTCTGCCGCAAACTGCAGCAGCAAAGAAAAAGGCGGCTGTCAGACCGCGGCCTTAAATAAATACAGCCATATTCGCAACACCATTGCTGTAATGAGCGGCAAAGGCGGCGTGGGAAAATCTTCTGTCTCCGTGCTTCTGGCCAAAGAAATGGCCAGGCGGGGCAAAAAAGTCGGTATTTTGGATGCCGATATCACTGGCCCAAGCATTCCGCGCTTGGTGGGTATTAAACCCGGTGCACGTTGTACACAAAACAAACAGGGAATCCTCCCCATTATCAGTCCGGATGGCTTGCCTGTTATTTCTCTCAACTTCTTCCTTGAAAATGAAGAGGAACCCGTTATCTGGCGCGGGCCCATGCTCGCGGGAACGGTAACACAGTTCTGGACGGATATTTACTGGGGCGATTTAGATTACCTCTTTATCGATATGCCACCGGGTACCGGTGATGTCGTGTTAACCGTGATGCAAACCTTACCACTTTCCGGCGCCGTTGTTGTTTCTACTCCTCACGACGTTTCTTCTATGGTCGTTGCAAAATCCATTAACATGGCCGAAAAAATGAATGTTCGTCTACTAGGTGTAGTGGAAAACATGGCTTATGTACAGTGCCCAGACTGTGGAAAGAAAATTCACCTTTTTGATGAGAAACCTTTTCAAGAAATGCTCACGAAACAGCATCTCCCACTGCTTGGCAGACTTCCCATGGTACCAGAGGTCGCCGCACTTTCAAGTGGCGGAAAACCACAGGGAGAAACCTTATCTGTGATTCAGGGCATTGGTGGCATGATTGAGAAACAGCTTCCTTAAACGGCCAATTTTTATAAAGGGGCATGTGTATAAACACATGCCCCTTTCATTTTTGTGAACGAGGAGCAAGAATTTCATGAACTCCTAAGATAAGCAGGAGCAACCCAAAAAGCTTTCCCACTACATTTGCGCCAATACGTTCTGCAATAACGCTGCCCAAAAAAGCTCCTGCTAAACCAAGCAGGATGGCTGGCCAAGCCACTTTAAAGGCGACCAAATGATTACGAACATGAAAAAAAAGAGCAAAAAGGCCCACTGGAATGAAAAATGCCAAATTGATTCCTTGGGCACGCAGTTGCCCTACTCCGGCAAACAAGGTGAGAAACAGGACTAAAACACCGCCACCGCCCAAGCCAAGCCCACCAATAAAGCC
>DOXU01000241.1 GCA_003518885.1 Oscillospiraceae bacterium | reverse complement strand
CCGTTGAAGCTTTTTAGAATAAAAATGCAACAAAACAAATCCAATACTCAACCATACTGATTCAAAGAAAAAGCAGGGTTGGTACCCCGTGGTGATATTATTCGGGTCAACCCCGGCCATGCGCCACCAAGATTTTGTTGCTGCGCCATATGCCTCACGGTTGAAAAAGTTTCCCCAACGACCAATTGCCTGCCCAATAGGAAAACCCAAACCCGCAATATCAAACACAGCGCCAAAGCTGATTTTCTTTACTTTACAAGCAATAAAGGCGGCAAGCAAGGCACCAATGACACCACCGTAGATACCCAAGCCGCCATTCCAAATTTCCAAAATAGCGGATGGATTCATCCAATACGGATTAACTCCGTTTACTCCCGGGAAAAACACCACATAATATAACCGGGCTCCCACAACGCCACAGATTAATGAAATAATGATAACATCAGTCAAATCATCTGCAGATATCTTAAAATCTCGACACCGACGAAATGCGTAAAGAATAGCAAGTAGCAAGCCTGCCGCAATCAAAATTCCATACCATTTAATCGTAAGGTTTCCAAGCGATAATGCTACCGAATGGACAGAAAAAGACCAGCCGAGTCCTGGAAAAGTAATCGGAATATTTTCATTCATGTTATCGCAGCTCCTGTTTTAACGGAAAATAAAAGAGGGGATATGTACGGCGGGATTTTCCCGCCGATAAGTTGATAAATTATTGAGTAATAGGCAGAATGACAGAAAGCGCCGCATTTTCTCTACACAAACAATCACGCAAACGTTTTTCCACATCATTTTTGGTCACATTGGCTGCTGCTTCGACCAAATCGAATGGTCCCATCCCCAAAAAGTGCAATCCTGCCACTGCATTGGCAATGCCATCCACACGATCAAAACCTCCGGCAATTCTACCGTAATAGGCCTTTTTAATCCGCGTAAAAGCCTTTTCGTCTATGCCATCGCGTTGTAAACGGTCAATTTCCTTGTACAAGGCATCCATTACTGCGTCCGGATCGCGAGATTCTCCCCCAATCAAAACAGAAGCAAAACTACGCCCGTCAAAATACTCCGTTCCAAACGACGTATTAATCAAGCCCTGATCATAAAGGGTCCGATAAAGGGGAGAAGCACTTCCACAAAGAACCTCTAACAAAATTTCTGTAGCTACTTCTTTGGATGCGGCCTCTTTTCCGCTCGCTGGTATATCTTTAAATCCAATATTAAACAATGGGACAGAGACTGAAAGTTTCTGTTCCACTCTGGAGCGCACAATTCCTGCCGGTTCTGTTTCAAAAAGGCTTTCTACGCCATTATGTGGCGTATCCTTTAAAAGCTTATCCGCACTTTTTGCAACCATATCTGGATCCACATTGCCCGCTACACACAACACCATGTTGTGTAAATTGTAAAAAGCGTGATAACATTCATAAAGCAAATCGGCGGTAATGTGTGAAATGGATTCCGTTGTCCCTGCAATATCAATTTTTACCGGATGCTTATGATAAAGCGCACCTAATAAATTAAACATAACACGCCAGGAAGGATCATCCTCGTACATTTTGATTTCTTGTCCAATAATCCCCTGCTCCTTTTGCACGGTCTGCTCGGTGAAGTAAGGGTGCTGAACAAAATCTAACAAAATTTCGAACGATTCTTTGAAATTTTCCGTACTGGAAAAAAGATAACAAGTGCGATCAAATGAGGTATAAGCATTAGCACTCGCACCTGTGCGTGCATAGCGTGAAAAGGCATCACCATCTTCGCTTTCAAAAAGTTTGTGCTCCAAAAAATGAGCAATCCCCTCTGGAACCGTGATTTCTTTGCCATTTACTCGAAAATGATTATCTATTGATCCATACCGTGTTCCAAAAATAGCATATTGTGAAGCATAGCCTTTTTTAGGAACTACAAGGATAGGCAAGCCACTGGAATGTTTAGCATACCACACCGTCTCATTCAGACGTTCATTCCAAATCTTTTCAAATTTCATTTGATGCTGCCCCCTCTTCTCCTGCAAGCAGATAAATGGTATCCAACGCAATGCCTTTTGCCGCTCTTACGACATCTGTTTTTGTCAATTTATCCAGTGACGCAGCAACATCCTCGGGTGAACGGATTTGTCCAGCCAACGCTTGTGCCAAGTACCACCCTGCAATTGTTCCTAAAGAATCATTAATTCCTTTATAGGCGTTCCGCAAACTGAGAACAGCAAATTTCAAATCATCCTCTGTGAAATTTCCTGCCTTTAACGCATCCAATTGCCTCAAAATTTCCTTGCGAGCTTTTTGCGCGTTGACTTCTTCTACGCCTGATTCAATAAAAACTAGGCCCTTATATCGTTCATACCGCGCAAAGCAATAGTAGCATAGGCTCAATTTTTCTCGCACATTCAGAAATAACAGCGCATGAGGTGAACCACCTAATACCGTGCAAGCCAGCTGCATAGCATCTGTATCCGCATCAGGCAATGCAATTCCCGCACGAAAACCCAGTCCCAATTTTGCCTGTGTAACAGGAAGATGGTCGGTCACTTCTTTTAATGCACCAGTTGGTGCATGCAATACTTCTGTCTTTAAATCAAATAATTTTTCTCTTTTTACGCTATCAAACGCCTGCGTAAACAAACGGCAGACACTTTCTGCGTCTCCACTTCCTACATAAAAAGCTTCCACATGGGCGTGTTGCAACACATCATGCCAAGCTTCTGTCAATCTCTCCGCTGAAATTTGTTCAATGTCTTCAAGCTGTCCATATTCAGAAAGGCCATAAGCCTCTCCTTCACACATGACTTCACTCAGCCGCTTAGAGGCATATACTCGTTTATCATTCAATTGTGAACGAATGATATCGGCCAAGTTATGCTTTTCTATTTCGACGTCCTCTGCATGAAACTTTTCCCTTTCGAGAGATGGTGCAAAGAGGAGGTCCCGCAGAAGTTTGGCACCTTCTTCTAATAATTCTTCATTTTCAAGGGCAAAATGATCCCCTAAAATTTCAATATAAAACGTGAGAATCTGTAAATCACCGCGTTTGGAAATTTCCCAGTCGAGCTGCGCACCATACAACTCCGAGAGTCTTGCATTCAGTGCCGTTAAATTAGGATAACTTTTGCAGCCATGCCGCATTACCATGGGCAGCAAAGCATAAAGTGATGCCGTCTCCTTTTGCAGAGGCAACAAAAAATTAAATGAAAGATGATTATATTTGAATTTTTCTTCTTTAACCGTTGTAAAAAATATTCCCGGTTTTAAAGAAATTCTCTGTGCTTTTTCCGTAGAACATACACCTCCATCATGATCACAATACATGTTTTTCATACAAAATACTTTAATTTTAGTAGATATTAGTATTATACCACATAGGGGGTAAAATAACTATAATGGCTTACACTGGTAAAAGAAGCATTTTCTTAGGCTTCCACCGATTGACAACCGGCCACAAAGCCGATATGATGAGAAATATGATGTCGCTTTTTTGTCATTCGATTTTTATATAAAAATTGTTTTTCTTTCAAGCGCGTGGAAACGGAGGCAATATGTTCGTCGATTCGGCAAAAATTATTTTAAAAGCAGGTGATGGTGGAAGAGGTTGTGTCTCCTTCCATCGTGAAAAATATGTGGCTGCTGGCGGCCCAGACGGAGGCGACGGGGGTAAAGGCGGCGATATCATCTTTGAAGTGGATGATAATCTTTCCACTCTATCGGACTTTCGTTATCGCCGCAAATATGTGGCAGAAAATGGCTCACCGGGGCGCAATAAAAGAAGCTTTGGCAAGCAAGGTAAATCTCTGCAAATTAAGGTTCCCCGTGGAACTTTAATCCTGGATCAGGCATCCGGCGCTTTACTGCAGGATATGTCCGACGACGAGCCCTATATCGTTGTACGAGGCGGTAAAGGAGGCTGGGGCAACTGCCATTTCGCCACGCCTACCAGGCAGGTCCCCCGTTTTGCCAAAAGCGGTATTCCCGGCGAAGAACGTGAAATCCGCCTGGAACTCAAATCGCTAGCAGATGTTGGCCTTGTTGGGTTTCCTAATGTCGGAAAATCCACTTTACTTTCCGTCGTCAGTGAAGCTAAACCGGTAATCGGGAACTACCCCTTTACAACGCTCTCCCCCGTTCTCGGCGTTGTGCGTGAAGGCGATCACTCCTTTGTTATGGCGGATATTCCTGGACTGATTGAAGGGGCAAGCACCGGTATTGGTCTTGGGCATTCTTTTCTGAAGCACATCGAACGATGCCGTTTGCTTGTCCATATTGTGGATATTTCAGGAAGTGAAGGGCGAGATCCTATTG
>DOXU01000257.1 GCA_003518885.1 Oscillospiraceae bacterium | reverse complement strand
CTCTATTATATTTATAAAATCAACAAATTCTATTTCATTATCTACCACATGGGCAAACTTTGCACTAGAAAAATATCCTTTTCAAGATTAAAATAAGAAAACAACACGTTTCACTTTATAAAATCAATTTTTCAAGGAAAACATCAACATGAAAAGAAAAGAACTTCTAGCCTGTGCGGCATTGTTGCTTGCCGCTGCCATTTGGGGGTTTGCATTTGTTGCACAACGTGTCGCGATTAACTTCCTCCCCTCCTTTTTTTACAACGGAGTCCGCTTTTTGTTGGGCGGTATCTCCATGCTTCCTCTCCTCCTTTTTTACCACCCCAAACAAAATATCGCCAAAAAGATGACACGGCCTGCTCTTTTACCCGGTATTTTGGCTGGTCTTATCCTGTTTGCGGCTTCTTCTTTGCAACAAATTGGCCTGGAACACACCTCCTCTGGCGAGGCGGGATTTATCACAAGCCTATACATTATTCTCGTTCCTTTATTCGGTATTTTCTGGGGACACCGTCTACGTTTTGTCACTCTTTTAAGTGCAGTCATCGCTGTTTTAGGTATGTTTTTATTAAGCGCCAAAGGTGGTACTATTCTTTCTCCCAGTAATTTATTCATATTACTAGGTGCCTTTTTTTGGGCTGCACAAATTCTTATCATTGACCATTACATGCAAAAAACAAATATGATGCATCTAGCACTCATACAGTATTTCGTTTGTGCCTTCCTCAGCTTAGGCATTTCTCTCCTTTTTGAACGAGTCAACCCTTATCATATTTCAGGAGCAATGATCCCCATTTTATACGGTGGAATTCTGTCTGTCGGCATAGCCTATACCCTTCAGATTTTGGGACAACGCTATGCCCAGCCTGCACACAGCGCCGTCATGATGGGAATGGAATCTGTCTTCTCTGCATTAGGCGGCTTCCTGATTCTTGGTGAAAATTTAAGCATGAAAGGCTACATCGGTTGCGCTCTCATGCTCATGGCTATTTTGACTTCACAATACTCTCTATTCCGCCGTGCCAAAAAACCTACCAATCTGAGATAATTGGGCATTTCTTTATTCTATATTGTCGCGAAATGGTCCAAAATATATCATCTTTTATGCTGGAAAACGGGAATTCGTATTCTTTGATTTTTTGTACTTAGTCAATCTGAAATCGGTTCTCCCGCTGATCCTATTTTAATCATATGTGGACTCATTTACAGACAGCGATAACTATCAGATTACCGAATGATGTGAATAATCTCTTTTGCATATAAAAAGAACTCTCGTGCCCTGTTAGGAAACGAGAGTTCCTGTATTGATGTGACGATCGATTCAGAACACAACAGTCAAAAGCATCTTAAACCGCTCTTGCCCATACACCGCATGTGGTGTTTTTGCCGGCATAACAATCGTTTCTCCGGCAGACAAAGAATACTCTTTTCCGGCTATGGTTATTTTTCCTGTGCCATCCAAAATATTGACCATCGCATCTCCGTCAGATTCATGCGTACTAATTTCCTCACCTTTTTCAAAAGCGAATAATGTAACACTAACAGAATCATTCTGTGCCAATGTTTTACTGACCACTTGGCCTTCTTGGTACTCCACCTCGTCTTTCAGCTGCAAGACTTCCGCTTTTTTTATATTCTTCATTTTAGGTTCCATAAGAACGCCTCCTACAATTAATCTTATCTTCTATCTTTATTATATCGGCATCTCGATAAAAAATCGGTTATATTTCCAACGAAATATCAAATTTTACCGCTTATTAATTTCTTTATTTTTCTTTTCCTGAATGGAAAGAAAATTTTAGATAAAACTATAAGCAAAATGATGGAGGTAACAATCATGTCGAATATGTTTTGCTTTCAGTGTCAGCAAACAGCGGGAAACAAGGCTTGCGTACGCACCGGCGTTTGTGGAAAACAACCGGGGACTTCTAATCTACAAGACGATCTGGTCTACGCATTAATTAAATTGGCCGAAACTTCTGAAAAAAAAGAGGAACATCCTAAAGAAACTAGCCGTTTATTGATAGATGGATTATTTATCACGCTTACGAACGTCAATTTTGATGATCAAGCGATTCAAATTTTTACGGAACGTGTCAATGCTGCTTGCGATGCCGCAGGAGGCTATAGTGGAAATCTGGTAAGCCTCTGGAGAGGACACACTGACATAGTTTCTTTGCGCTCCACCTTACTCTTTGGAATGAAAGGCATGGCAGCATATGCACATCACGCTATGAACCTAGGCTACGAGGACGGCGCTGTTACACGGTGGTTTTACAAAGGGCTTTGTGAAATCAACCATGACCATACTGCTAATGAATGGCTCTCCCTTATCATGGAATTCGGGAAAATCAATCTAAAGTGCATGGAACTTCTGGATAAGGCAAATACTGAAACATTCGGTACTCCTGTTCCTGCCCGTGTAAATACCGATATTAAAAAAGGGCCCTTTATTGTGGTGTCTGGCCACGATTTAAATGATTTAAAGCAGCTATTGGAGCAAACAAAAGATCTTGGAATTAATATTTATACACACGGGGAGATGCTCCCCGCGCATGGTTATCCAAAATTAAAACAATATCCACATTTGGCAGGAAATTTTGGAACCGCTTGGCAAAGCCAGCAAAAAGAGTTTGACAAAATTCCTGCTCCCATTCTTTTTACTACCAACTGCCTTATGGCCCAGCGCCTCAGCTATCAGGATCGCGTTTACACTACCTCTGTCGTTGGTTATAATGGGTTACGACATATTGCCGCAAATGAAAATGGAAAAAAGGATTTTACTGAAATCATTGAACAAGCAAGGCAATTAGGTGGATATGAACGCGATCAAAGCATGAGCGGCATTAATGGTGGGCATATGCTCACCACCGGTTTTGCACATGGAACTGTATTAAAAAATGCAGATAAGGTTATCACAGCAATCAAAAGTGGAAACATTAAGCATATCTTCCTGGTAGGTGGGTGTGACGGTGCGCATCCAGGCCGAAATTATTACACTGAATTTGTAAAACACACTCCCATGGACACGCTTGTACTGACATTGGCCTGCGGGAAATATCGCTTCAATGATCTGGACCTTGGTGAAATCGAAGGCTTACCTCGCATTCTAGATATGGGACAATGCAATGATGCGTATAGCGCTATACAAGTAGCCCTTGCTTTAGCTGATGCATTTAAATGTACCGTAAACGATCTTCCTTTAACCCTTGTCCTTTCCTGGTATGAGCAGAAAGCTGTCTGCATCCTATTAACGCTTCTTTCCCTTGGCATCAAAAATATCTATCTTGGCCCAACATTACCTGCGTTTATGTCAGACACCGTTGTCAAAACCTTAGTTGACACCTACGGATTACAGCCCATTACTGCTCCAGAACAAGACTTGGACGCAATTTTGCAAAGAGGATAATGCGAAAATAAAATAACACCCTATAAAATGGCAGACAAAGCCTTATCTATGCTTTGTCTGCCATTTTACGCAAATTTTCTACAGTGCTTACTCAGACATTGATTGATCTAGACTTCCACGCTCTACCTATCCCGTTAAATATCCTTTTATTCATCTGGCCAAATATTATTGAAACGGAAACAAAATCTGCATATAATAGGATTACCGTATTAAAAAATTGGAGGATGAACCATGAACGAAGAGGAACAGGTAATGGTAGAATTCAGAAATTTATTCAATAAACTCGCCTGGCTCAACAAGCCCAAAATGGAAGAATGTCTGAAAGATTATAAACCTTCTGAAGTACATTGCATTGAATACATTGCTAAAAATACAGATCCTAATGTGACAAAGTTGGCTGAATCCTTTTATGTAACCAAAAGCGCCGTCAGTAAATTGATGAAAAAGCTTATAGAAAAAGGATTTATCGAAAGCTATCAAAAATCAAATAATAAAAAAGAAGTCTATTTTAGACTCACCTCAGAAGGGAAAAAAATCAATCAAATTCATGAAAAATTACATAAGGAGTTTCAGGAGAGAGATCAAAGCGTATTTGAACAAATAACAAAAGAACAGCTTCACATGATGTTGGCCTTCGCCAAAAATTATAATCAGCATTTAGATATGGAAATCAAAAAAATAAAGCGATAAGTGGCTTTTAAATAGAGCTGTTTTTGTCTTAATATTATTGTTGACAAGGAAATAAAAATAGATTATGATTGTTGACAGGGAAACAAAATATTTCTGACAGCACCAACAAAAATAAATATATTTTATACAAGACGGAAAATCTATCGCCTCAAATAAATAAGGAGAAAAAATGAAAATTATTGGATTTGTGGCAAGCCCACGAAGAGAAGGCAACACCGCCTGGCTCGTAAACAAAATATTAGAAGGAGCAAAAGAGCAAGGAGCCCAAACAAAGTCTTGGTATTCTAGCGATCTCAACATCAAGCCATGCCAAGGCTGCTGGTCTTGTAAAAAAGGAGATCGGCACTGTATTATCAATGATGACATGCAAAAAATCTACAAATCCCTCGCGCAAGCCGATGCCCTTGTACTGGGATCTCCGATCTATATGGGACAGATGAGTGCCCAAGCCAAAATATTCACAGATAGACTGTTTGCAGAATTCTCCCCACGATTTTCCCCCAGTTTTAAAGGAGAAGATACGACGAAAAAAAAGTTGATTCTTCTATTCGATCAGGGAAATCCCGATCCCAAATTATTCCGGCCCTACATTGACTATACAAAGCGCATGTTTGAATTGCTAGAATTCGATGTTAAAAATGTTCCCATCATCACCGGTATGCGCGAAAAGCCAGCATGTGAAAGGAGCGATCTGCTCCCATCCATGAAAAAGATGGGATCCTCGTTGATTTTAGCATGATTTCTCGGTCATAGCCGAAATGTCCTCCCTTCCTTCGAATTTTTCTATCCAAAATCCGATTTTTCATTTGATTTCACTTTCTAACCATTATGCATAAAACCAACAAAATGAAGGTCCAGAGCCAGTCAATTGGTTCCGGACCTTCATTTTTATTAACTCATATAAATAACTTTGCTACTGAAAATATTTTCTTAAAACGAAAAGGATGGTCATTCGCTTGTCCTTATTTTCTACATTTCTTGGCCGCCAGAACCATATTCTGTAAAGCCGGAACCGTTTCCTTCATTCCTCGCGTCTTCAATCCACAATCCGGATTAATCCAAATCCTATGAATATCCAATCTGGCAATAAGCTGTTGAATGATCTCTTCCAGTTCTTTTAACGTGGGAACACGCGGAGAATGAATATCATAAACACCGGGACCAACTTCCGTTTTAAAGTGGTTCTCTCTTAAAACATCTAATAACGATAGATCGGATTTCGCAGCCTCGAAGGTAATCACATCTGCATCCATATCGTCGATATCACCAATAATATCTTCAAATCGACTATAACACATATGGGTATGGATTTGTGTCTCCGCTTTAACTGAGGCATGCCCCAGCCGAAAGGCAGGAATGGCCCAGTCA
>DOXU01000262.1 GCA_003518885.1 Oscillospiraceae bacterium | reverse complement strand
ATTTAAAAGTTTGTTGCCAGAAATTTTGGGACCAGATGGCCCGTGGATTTTCGTCTCGTGGCCTGCTCTTGTCTTGGGGGCGGCGTTAGGTATTATCTGTACGGTGCTTTCAGCATTTCGTCCAGCAGCGCGTGCGGGAAAAGTCTCTCCAGTGGAGGCTATTGCTTCCGTATCTGGTGGTTCCACCAAGAAGAAAACAATACGCGGTAAATCGACAAAATGGATGCCAATAGAAGCGGCCATTGCTTTCCGGCAGATTGGTATGCGTAAACGTTCCTTTTTATTGACAGCGGTTTCCCTTTCTTTTGGTATTTTGCTTTTGCTTTCTTTTTCGCCATTGACAAACTTTATTCAGTTAGGTTTGCGGAATAATGCTGATTTGGGTGATGTGTACGCGGCAATGCCAGTGGGACAATCCAGCTTTTCTGATGCGCAGCTTTCTTCAATGAAGTCAATAGCGGGAGTCGCCTCTGTTTCTGCGCAACGCATTACACAAGTAAAGGCAACTTTTCGGTACGATCTTTTGGGCTCAAATTACAGAGAAAATAAGGCGAGCTGGAAAAGTGTTGCTAAAGATAACAATGGGATGATTCAAACCCAAACTCCTAGCACAATGGTCGGTATGTCGAATGAAAACATTCGCAACTTAAAAGCAGATGTTCTTTATGGCAGTATGGATCCAGCCAAATTGAACAGTGAGAATGGGATCATACTCATGCTGAATATGATGTCAAAATCGAGCGTGAATGTAGGCGATTTACGACCAGGAAATACGATTCAAGTGCAGGGAAAGAATATGAAGATTGGCGCTATTGTGATGGCAAACACCGCTTTGCAGTATTATGCGGGGAATACCTTCATCAGTTTTTATACAACGAATCAGGTTTTCCAACAATTTTCCGCTGCAAGGCCTAATATGGCCGCACTTACTTTGCATAGCGGGGTGAATGGAAATAACGTTTATACGACTTTAAAACGACAACTATCTACTGTTCCTAAGGTACAGGTTGGCAATCAGCAGTTAGCCAAGCAGTTGTCTGGGCGTATTTCATTGGTTTCCAATATCTTGTTCTATGGGTTTATCGCCATTATCCTTTTGATTGGTGTTTTGAATATTATTAATACGATTGGAACGAATGTATTGGTGCGCACGCGTGAGATTGGCCTATTACGTGCGGGTGGTATGACGATTAAACAAGTAAGAAATATGTTGGTTTACGAATCGGCGTGTTATGGCGTATTGGCATTGGGAATTGGTTTGGTAGTGGGACTACCATTGGAGCGGTTCTTTTACAGAAATATGGTGCAGCTAACTTTTGGTGTGCCATGGAGCTTGCCGTGGGTTTTAATGATTGTGGTGTCAGTTGTTACCATAGCAGCCGTTTTTCTCTCTTTAGTCTCTCCATTAAAACAGATGAGGCAGATGGAGATTACACGTGCCGTTACGATTGAGTAAAAAAGCTTTTTCAGGTGGTTTATAGTATTTTTAAAGGCGTTGCCGTACAGATGAGAACTGTTGGCAGCGCCTTTATTCTTCTTGATGCGAACAGCATAGTGATTGAACAAGTGGACTTCTGAGGCTTTGGTGGAGTGAGCAAGAAACGATATTCATCTGATTTCGGATATCTTTTGGGTTAAACTGTAAAGGTGCTTTTATGCCCTCCATCAAATGTGGTAATTTTGATATAGAGAGAAAAAAGGGGCTTTGCTTGATAAGGGCGATATGGTAAAATGAAAAGAGGAAGACCGTTTCTAGGAATACAAAGAGGAGCTGCATAATGTTTGAAGACGATTATTTAATGCGGCAGATTGAAGATATCACGGAGGCTTTGGGAAAAGTGTTATTTGAAAAACAGTCTGGTGCCACAGAATTATTTGACGAACAAGGGAATCTTTCTGAGAGTTCATTTTTGACATACCGCCTCAATCGCCTGATTGCGGAAGGGAAGATTAATGAAGCGGAGAATATCCTGTTTGATGCAATTGAAGAGGGGGCAAAGCCTGCTTATCTGCAAGTTGCGATGAATTTTTATGGGACACTTTCTAAAATGAAGGAAGAAAAGCTACAGACATTCGGATTTTCCCATGCGGAGATTCGGGATGGGCTGAAAGAGATCAAAACAATTTTTAAGGTTTAAAGAGTTAGTGAAAATACTCCCTCTTCTTTTTTAAAGAGAGGAAAAGATTCATCTGCTTTGCAGTACACAAAAGCGACAATTCCTTAAAGGAATTGTCGCTTTTTATTCAGAAAAAAGTTTTTATAATACGCACTCAAAAAGATTACGAAGCATCTTCTTGTTCATCTTGTGCCTTTTTTTTCATTGGAAGCGTTAAGCGTCTGCTCGTTTTGTTCGGATCGTGCTCAATCTGAGGGGGGGCATTGTTGGTAACACAAGCACCTGTAATGATGACTTTAGAAACCGTCTCATCAGAGGGAACCTCAAACATAACAGCAGTTAAAAGTTCCTCCATAATGGCGCGCAAGCCTCTTGCCCCAGTTTCACGTGCAATGGCCTTATCTGCAATTGCATCCAGTGCAGAGCTATCAAAGTCTAATTGAATACCATCCATGTCAAAGAGCTTGATATATTGTTTAATGATCGCGTTCTTGGGCTCAGTCAAAATACTGATGAGCGCTTTACGATCCAGTGCATTCAATGTCGTAATGACAGGAATACGACCAACCAACTCAGGGATTAAACCGAAATGGACTAAGTCCTGCGGAGTAGCCTCTTTAAAGATATTAATACCGGCTTTTTCCTTTTTACCGCGGACATCGGCACCAAATCCGAGTGTTTTATTAACTGTACGCTTTTCAATGATCTTATCCAAGCCATCGAAGGCACCACCACAAATAAAGAGAATATTTTTGGTGTTAATTTGGATAAATTCTTGATGCGGATATTTGCGACCACCCATTGGCGGGACATTAGAAACCGTGCCCTCTAAAATTTTCAAAAGGGCTTGCTGTACGCCTTCACCACTTACATCCCGTGTAATGGAAGGATTCTCGGATTTACGGGAGATCTTATCCATTTCATCAATGTAAATAATGCCGTT
>DOXU01000056.1 GCA_003518885.1 Oscillospiraceae bacterium | reverse complement strand
GCGCGGTGCCCGCGCCTGCGGAATATTTTGGCCTTCATTGGGTTATAATGGATTTGGATTCCCTTTAACACTTTTGTCCTTCTCCTGTTTTCTATTCTTCCTCTTTTTTATTATGGGGGCGTAATGGTTTCGACGGGGGTATTGAAACAAAGCAAGCGAGCAGCGGTGCGGGACCGCTCTAAACCTCCGCAAACGCATGATAAATGCAAAAGATAATGTTATTCGTGTCAACTTCGGTAAATCTGAAGAGGCACTTGCCGCTTAACTAAGCGACACGTTCTGCCCGGGAGGACCACGACCTGGGATTTGAACGTCATTTAGTGGTGAACGTATCTGTGAGTTGCCCTTGTAACAGGTAGGTTTTAAAGGGTTGCCAATGCTTTCAGCCTGATGATTGGCGGTTTGCTGCGGGACTTTTAAAGAATCATCTGCGCTCGGAGAAAACTTCGCGAATATACCTTCGGACACGGGTTCAACTCCCGTCGCCTCCACCAGTTCGTTTTTGAAAAAGGCCACTTTCTGTAGGGAAAGTGGTCTTTTTGGGTTATGTATCCATTAGGCTTCCATTTTATTGAACATTTGATTATAATAAAAGAAACGGATAAACAGGACAAAAGGGGAAGTTGATGGAAATTGTGCAATGGTTCTTACTATATTCGTCCCCAATATCTTATGTGCTGGTCGCTGGATGGATATTCTCTATCGTCCTCCCCTACGGCTTGCTGCCCACAAGGATAAAAATGCAGAATATAAATATGCGGACCTTCCACTCAGAATGAAATCCGATCGAAAATTCGGTCGCTATTATTTTTCTTTTAAATGTTACGATATGGAAAAGAAGAAGATCAACCAAATTTATGCATTCTATAAGCAAAATGCCACGTTTTTCAACAAAGAAAATCATTGCACTTATCGTGTAGAAGAACTTAGCCCCGCCAAGCCAAAAGGGTTTTGCAAGTGTGAAATCAAGATATTGGCAAAACCCTCTTTAGATAACGACGACGACAATACCCCGAGCACAATTTCAGACGCCACGAACAACACGCAAGCACCGACAATAGACACACAACATGACAAGGAAATAAACATGGAAAAGAAAATTTTTATTAGTCACAGCAGTTTAGACAGAAAGATCGCTGAAGCGCTTGTCGTTTTTTTACAGGCCCACAGAATAGACCCAAATGACATTTTTTGTTCTTCCATCCCCGGTAATGGGGTTGGCTCCAATATACCTGAAGATATTCACTCCGCTTTAAAATCCAGTCAATTCAATATCATCCTTCTTTCCTCAGCCTATTACAAAAGCGCATACTGCCAAAATGAAGCCGGGGTCATCTGGTTTCGAGATGACGTCCCCTGCATTCTATTTGCCTGTCCTGAGGTTGACGAAACTTCCATGGAGGGATTTTTGAATAGTGGCTACATAGTCAGACGACTGGACAACAATGAGGATTTGGCTTATTTAGTCGATCAATTGAAAGAGATATTTCCTCATTCTAATCTTTCAAACGAACAAGTAGCACACCACGCCAACCATCTGATTGAACAATACAACGCAGCCATTCAAGCGTCACCTATATCAAACAAAATAAGTTGTGATCTTAGCGGTGCACAACAGACTGCATCCGTAAAAGCAGACCGTAACCCTGACAACAAGCTGGAAAAGCAGATACTGGACAATGAATTTTCAGACATTGAAATGCTTATTCTGGATTGCTTTTACACCACACGGAGACAGGCCCTTGACATCAACTTATCGGATTTAACATCGTGGCTTTATGAACACGCAATCTACTTGACAGAGAGAACAGAATTAAAGAGAGCGTTTCAGTCTTTTTCCGACAAGGGAATCCTATACTGCGATACCTATTTGGCGACTCTAGTGGAAAACTCTTATCACGAGTTGCTGGAACTCGGTCCACTCGCCATCGAGAAATTATCCACTTGCCTTCAAAACAAATCATTTGATATACAGAAACGCGTCGATGAGCTAGACAGCCGGATCACTAAGGGATTCACCGATTAAAGAATTTTGCTCATTCAATATGTGATAGAAGAAAAATGTGAAAATTTGTATACCGGTTGGCAAAGTGAAAATGAGATCAACATGATCGCACAATGGGAAGATCGGCATGAACTACAGCACTATTTATCCTCCAATTATGAAAACACAATAAAGAAATGGGCAATGCACAGCTATCTTGAGTCCTGTGCAATAACCGTATATGGCAACCCAAAAGAATATAAAATTAAAAGCAATTTTTTGGAGCAACTCCATTCTTTGAACGAACGATCTAAAAGGAAAATTGAAAGCGTCATCCAAGCATATCAGGTCGAGGAAGATCTTCCTTTTTGACCGAAAAGGAAAGCAAAAACAAGCAATTGTTTCGCTATTCCTTCACTCTCCACACAGAAGGTAGCATAAAAAGCAGAAAGCACCCTTTTTTGAGAAAAACGAACAGGCTAACCCCAAGTTATGCAAAAAGATCCCTTCCCGGTGTTATGAAAGCCGGAGAAAGGATTTTTTTATACAATAGGGGGATTCATGCAGAGGCGCACGACAATGTCCGTTAACTATTCTGCTCCAGATCAACCACGTAGCAAATAAAACCACCTAGTTCTTCATCACCGAATTTTTTCCCAGCAAACACC
>DOXU01000054.1 GCA_003518885.1 Oscillospiraceae bacterium | reverse complement strand
TACGTGGCCGTAGGAGTCGGAGCATGACGAGTTCCCAGACTGGGAAGACAAACGGGAAAATCCCGCACGTCCGTCAAATTCTCAGTTTACTGTAATATTTCAAGTGGTTAGTGGGGCGAACTGCAGGACTCGAACCCGCTCTTCTTGGTCACAACCGAACAGGCAACCCATTGAAACAGAACGATAATTTCAGACGAAATCATCCTTCGCATGGTGACTGCGGGTTCACTGTGCGGGCAAACCCGTGGAGCAGTCAAGATAGGCATTTTCGAGTTTCTAGTTGTGGAGATATTATATGGGCTGAGCTCTATATTCGGGCGTTAGAAAATAAGCGCGTATCGCCATGTGAGTGTGTGTGAGGCCTTTTGTTGATAGCAACAAAATTTAATTCTATTGTAATTATATATCGATGTTAGGTGTATACAAGTGAAGGAAAAAGTTATGGAAATAGATACTAATATATTTAAATCACCAATAAATATTGAAAAAGGCCTTCAAATTCCTGAAATTCGAGCTATTGTTGAAAGAAAAGAAGCTGTTCTCAAACACTTTGGCCCTATTTTTCGCGAACCATCACAAATGGAAGAAAAAGATTATCTAGAGTTTTTAAATTTTAAAGGTAATGGTCATTGGTCAGGTTTGGAGCGTCGAGGGAAAGAGGCTCTTACCAACGGTTTAGAATATTTGCGTTCAAAGCTTCTCATTCTCGTTGATGAAAATCGTCTTTTATCTGAACGATTTGATATTTGTTTAGAGGCTTTGCAGGGTGTTGGGCATGGAACCCTTTCAGCAATATTATTAGTTGCTTTTCCGGATCGCTACGGAGTTTGGAACAATGTTAGTGAGGCCGAGATGCGTAAACACGGTTTATGGCCAACATTTAAACCACGTTCTACTCAAGGTGAAAAATATGTTGAAATTAACAATACAATTCTGAGTTTATGTCGAAAAATGAAGGTTGATGCGTGGACTCTAGATACACTTTGGTGGTCTGATAGATTGGCGCAAAAAGAAAGTGGATGTATTTACGACGAGTGGAAAATAGCTATTGCTCAAATGGTAGAAAATACAGTTCATGCAGATAGATACGCGAATGGGCAGAAAGTAGAGGTAAGAATAAAAAATAAGGAAATGAAATTTAATTCAAAATATGAACTCGAAAAATATCTTCAAATACTTTTAAAAGAGAGTAACTATAATTGTGCGATAACCGGTTTGGGATTGCAAACTAGGGGAGGAGACCCACAATTATATCCTTCTTTAGACCGAATTGATAGTGACGGGCATTACGAAGAAGGAAATTTACAGGTTGTAGCCCGTTTTATTAATCAATGGAAAAGTAGTTCTCCTGACTCTGAGTTTAGAAGATTAATAAGTCTGGTTAGAGGAGAATAAAATTAGGACACAGTATTTCTACTATTGCAAAAGGGGTTTTGATAATTTTTTGGCCGCCAAGAATCAGAAATAGCTCTTTGTTGATGTTATTTTCATTATGAGGCCAGCCGTGCCAATCAGCGGACACGTTGTGTCGCGAGGGTTTGCAAACGGTTCACGGGGGAAAGCAATACTTTCCCCCGTGAACCCCCTTTTTATGTCAGATTAGGGGGCAAGCGGAATGGCCGCTACTCAGACGGAATAGCTATAAATCAGACGATTTCAAGCTTTGGTGCGAATGAGGTTCAAGCTGGCCACACACGCTCTCTCAACTTTTCTTTTTTCGCATAATGCGCCCGATTATACAGAGAGCTGACGATTGACATCGTCACCATTCCAAATCGTGCTTTCGGGTTATCGACGCGAGATTCGTCACCTTCATCCAAGCTGTCTAGAATGGACATTCCCACGCTAAGCGCCCTTGCCCAGTCTCGAACTTTCGGATTTTCAAACGAGCAGAGTACGTTATGTGCGAACTCGTTACGAATTTTGCGCACAAGCTCCACGTCTCTAAACTCTTCAATAGAGATCAAGCCTAGAGCGCGGCTGGCGGATGCTTTCGCCGAGAGAGTCGAAAGCGGAGCATTGGCAGCATCAAACAGGTTTTTGGTTGCGGCACCTTCCAACAAAAATGCCCGTAAGACCTCCTCCAGCATCTCTTCAATAAGAGAAGCTGCCACTAGTGCTCGCCCCCTGTCAGTCTCCCCATTGGATGCGCTCAAAAAGGTAAGTAGCCGCTCATAGAAAGGATCGTCTAAATTTGGTTGTTCCACGCTGATGTTCTCCCGAACTTGGTGTATTGAGCTACATTCCTGCTGATTACGCCAACGCTCAATTTTTATAGATAATTACGCCTTGCTGTCATAGGTGTGCTGAGATCGAGAATCTAGGATAGCTCAATCAAGTGGCTGCCATGAGGCGTAAGCAGTCATTAGATTAAACCTTATTTTTTGTGCGTTAGGGGGCCAACGGGGGGAGGTGCTCCCCCTTGCCGGCTGTTGAATGGGTAGCCATTTGACACTGCTGGCTCTCTTTTAAAACGTTCCCTTTTTGAAGGCTGTTTCCGGGTAGCTTATTGCTTCTATGGTTTGGAACAAATTGGCTGTTGAGATGCTGGTCAAATAGGTTGTGGTGCCCTGACTTTTATGGCTGGCTTCATGACCCAGCAGGCGGTCAATCCAGACCTCCCGGATATTGGCATTCGCGTTTCTGAGTTGGGTGGAAACGGTATGCCGGAACGAGTGGAAGGTGATTTCTGCTGGCAGGCCGATACGGGTTTTGAATAATGAGAAAGCTCGCCCTAATGCTGCGCCCCTGACACCCTGTTTTGAAGTCTCCAAGCCGGGGACGAGGTATGGGCCGTCTGTAGTATCCTTAAGAGCCAGAATACCGGCTTCAATCAGCTTTGAATGAACTGCCACAATGCGGGTGCCCGCTTCTGTTTTTGGTGCCCAGCCGGTTTCGCTATGGGGGCGGATAAGAAAACAGGGGATACCATCAACGGTCTGGAGGTCTTCTTTTCTCAGGGTGCAGATTTCACCCAGCCTCATACCAGAGTAGGCAGCAATAAGGGTCACAAGCCGGAAGGTCTGTTCTGGCACCGAAGTGCTATGCCATGACGCAGAAGCCAGCAAAGCGAGTTCTTTTACCGTCCAGCTTCTTCTGACGGTCTTTTGCCCATTCTCGAAATTCCAGCCCGTCCACGGGTTCCGTGTAACCAATTCCCGCTGGTGTAACTGGTTC
>DOXU01000276.1 GCA_003518885.1 Oscillospiraceae bacterium | reverse complement strand
CCACTTGTAGGAGTTTTTCACCATGGGTTGACGAAATTCTCTGTTATTTCCCGACCTTTAACCGTAAGGAAAACGTTATAGACTCGTTTATCCGCCTGGTTTTTGCGACGCTCTACAAAACCATTCGTCTCTAATTTGGACACCAACTCCCCCAAAGAGGAGGGGCGAATATCCAATTTCTCTGCCAACATCATCTGGGGCAATCCATCATCCTGAGAAAGGATGCGCAACACTAAGGCCTGCCCACGCCCAATTGGTGATTGATGGTTTTCCAGATGGAGACGACGATGTTCATCACTAGCAAGTGAACCCATCAACTTCGTGCAATCTCGAATCTGCTCAAAAAGTTTTTCGGCATCTGCATGTTCCAATCGCCGTTCATCCCCATTCATTTTTTAAAATTTTCCTATCTCTTTATCATAAAACGCCATAAATCACTTGTCAAGTCTTTTGACGGATGCTCATTTGCTTGCAGATATTGGCACATAGGTGATAAGATAAAGACAATATTAAATCAGAATTAACCGATTCATTACACTTCTGTGGAAAGAAGGCTGCCTTTCAATGAAAACCGTAACTTTAGGCAAAACTGAACTTGTTGTCAATAAAAATGGATTTGGTGCACTCCCTATCCAGCGTATCAGCCAAAGGGACGCCATTTATCTCCTACAAAAAGCTTTTGATCATGGAATAAATTACTTTGACACTGCTAGATGGTATAGAGATAGCGAAGAAAAAATAGGGGCAGCTTTTGCTCACACGCGTGAACACATTATTATCAGCACAAAAACAGGCGCACGGAATGCCCATGATTTCTGGAAAGACCTGCATACCAGTTTAACAAATTTGCGGACTGATTATATTGATATCTACCAATTTCACAACCCTGCCTTCTGCCCAAAACCAGGTGGCTCTTCCGGACTATACGAGGCCATGATGGAAGCACAACAGCAGGGAAAAGTTCGCTTTATTGGCATTACCAATCATCGACTCTCCGTCGCAAGAGAAGCAATTCATTCCGATTTGTATGCCACTCTACAGTTTCCGTTTTCTTATTTGGCAGCTAAAGAAGATTTGAAGATTGTACAAGCCTGCAAAGAAAAGAATATCGGGTTTATCGCGATGAAGGCTTTATCCGGTGGTCTCATCAATAACGCAGAAGCCGCCTACGCCTATCTTGCCGAATTTGACAACGTGGAGCCTATTTGGGGAATTCAGCGAGAAAAAGAATTAGATGAATTTTTAGAATACCAAGAACATGCACCCACTCTAACGGCCACCATAAAAGAGCAAATTCATGCAGACCAAAAAGAGCTGGCTGGAAACTTTTGTCGTGGGTGTGGTTATTGTATGCCTTGCCCGGCAGGAATTGAAATCAATAACTGTGCTCGAATAAGTCTCTTGCTCCGCAGAGCGCCGCAGCAGGCTTACTTAACAGAGGAATGGCAAACAAAAATGAAAAAAATTGAAGATTGCCTACACTGCGGACATTGCATGCAAAAATGCCCTTATGGATTAAACACACCAGAATTATTACAAGAAAACTATCGAGATTTCAAAACATTCTTATAAAAGCATTCACAAATTTATCCCATTGAGGCATTGTCAACATTCTCTGTACACGATCAAGTCAGCTATCAGGAAAAAACTGGAGCTGGCTTTTTGTGTTTTCTGTCAAACCGTTTATACCATCTCAGGCATGCTCTCTTCAATCTGATCAAGTAGCCCTCTTAAAGAAGAGGCACTAGAGCTATGGGAACGCAATACAGGAATGCCCTTTCGCTTAGCCTCCCCCACTGCCGTTTCCACCATTTTATGTGAGACAGTGGATGTGAAAATAATAATGCTATCTGCACTGCCAATATGTCTATCCAACCGATGAGTAGCACGCGTATAAACCTTCACGGAATGCCCGCGTTTTTTACACAGCTGCCTATAACGGCAGTCCATACATTCATGTCCACCCACTATGACAAGACTCATTTACTTTCATCCTTTCTATTTTGACTATGGTAAGGTATCCGTTTCACTATTCAATTGATAATAAAAATTTTTTGATTTATTCATTGTTCTTATTATCTCGTTATTAATAATGATTGTCAATATATATAATATTCTAATACTTTAATGGACAAAGAAAAACCAACGTGCTATGGTTAAAAAGTTATGGATTATTTGAAAATACTGTATTTTAAATAAAGGAATGACTTTATGCATTTAATTATTGATAATGTGGCTGTCCTATTTATTTTAGTCTTCCTCGGATACTTTCTCGGGAAAAGAGAAGTATTGCCCAATCGTTGTACACCGGATCTTTCCAGCTTTCTGATAAAGGTCACTTTGCCTGCGACAATTTTCTGCTCTATGATCCGTCCATTCCAAAAGTCTCTGATGTTAGACAGTTTCTACCTTTTTATTCTTATGTTTGTCTTTCATCTACTCTGCCTTTTACTCGGATTAATTTTAGTGAAAATAGGGAGAATTTCTTCCCAACAAGCAGGGACCTGGCTCCTCGTCTGTATGTTTTCCAATAACGGCTTCATGGGGTTTCCCCTCGCTCAATCTATTTATGGAAACGACGGTCTTTTTCTGATGGCTGTTGCCAACGTCGTCTCTAATTTTCTGATTTTTTCACTCGGCATTAAGTTGCAAACACATGGGCAAGCAACGGGGCACATCGGTGGTAGACAACTTTTTTATAACGACATCAATAT
>DOXU01000168.1 GCA_003518885.1 Oscillospiraceae bacterium | reverse complement strand
GTAGAAATTCTGTATTTCCCGCATTGTAACCTCAGAAACCCAATTCTGGATCAACAGAAAATCTACCTGCTTAAATCACACAAATCATTCCCGTTTGAAAATTGTGCGAATCCAATCAGTTCATTTATTTAAATAAATTTCAATATAACAGAAAAAGCGGTAACACAACGGAGGCGTCTGCCAAACGCACACGAACGCCCCCGTTTATTCCGCTGCTACCCATAAAGCGGGCTAAAAATATAAAGCCGGACACAATTACTAGTTGCAGTATATTCTTTTTCTTATTTCTTGTCAAGGTTACCCCTCAGGGCAAGTTCTTTTTGCAAAGACAGACAAAGTTCATCTGCCACTTCCATGTTTTTGGCCTCTGCAAGAATCCGCAATCCATTTCCACGCTTGAGTGGACTAATCAACACTTTTCCGTGTGGACGTGATAAAAGCACGCCTTCTCCATTCCCGTTCACTGTATCCTCTACATCAAATGCACGAAGGAGTTTTCCAGGGTTTCCATTAACAGGAATAGAACGAGTCGAGACCGCAAACGATGGCAATTTTTTTGCTAAATTTTTTAGGAGAATATTTTTTTCCTTCATATAATACAGAATACGAATTCCATTTTGCAAGCCATCACGAACCCATGGCTGTTTAGCTGCCAACGCGCGCGCCTCTTGATCCGACGAATCCGCCGGGCAAGAAAGATACCGATGGATTCGCCTTCCATAACGCTCTGCCACCTCATCCAATGAACGTGGTGCACTAAATGGTAACGCCACGTCTTCCCCAGCCTCAAACGCAACAATGCAACCAAGCGCTAAAGTATGCAAAGGAGAAATGTAATTCTCCCCTTCATCGAAAAAAGAGGCCTGATCTCCTGCCATAGATAAATGAAAACGAATGGAACCACCAGCATAGCAGGAAAGCTGGTGCAACACCGCCTCCAAACAATTTCTGATCTGTCTATTCCCCGTTTTAACCAATGTTAATGTACCCATCAGGCCATTGGGCGCTAAATTTGTCAATGCCCGTGCATACAGGGCCCCTATGCCAGACATTTCTTCTGGGTGTCCATACTCTTGTGGAGTACAGCGACGAATTTCTCCGGAATAAAGCTTAATTTCCATATTTCGTTCCCATTTTCTGCACAAAGGCAGTCCGTTTGCGTCACAAAGCCGCAACACCGCCTTTGCTCCAGAAGAACGTGCAAAAATTCCCATTCCCGCCTTACAAAAAACGGATTCGAATAAGAACTGGGATTCGAAAGTGCTTCCACTGTCAAGCACACGAGCTCCTGCCGACAAAGCACCTGCAGATAATGCCTGTTTTAGTGCTTTTCCCACATTACTGCCATCATCTCCAACAATCAGGAATTTCTCCCCCACTGTTTCTCCCGCCACTGCACCCAACTTGGCACAAAAATCGGGAGTGAGATCGATGCCGACTTCTCCTGTGATTCCATCATCATCAAAAAAGCCTCGTCTTGCACTACCTGACTTTATATTCCGTGAGACGTGCGCTCCGTCCTCCACCACCTTTTCTGGCCAAATTCGTACGCCAGGCAAAAGACGAGCACCACGTCCTATTTTTGCATTAGTTCCTACTACCACATTTTCATACGCTTCCACGTGAGCACCTAAAGAGGCGCCTGCACAAATTAATACACCGCGCAATTCGCAGCGCATACTAACATAAGCACCAGGTAACAGAATGGAACGTCGAAGCGTTGTATAATCGCCTACTGTACTTCCATCGTCCAAAACGGCATAAGGACCAACAACAGCGCCTTCCCCGATAGTCACTTGTTTTCCTATATAGACAGGAGGATGTATCGTGTATTTTCCTGCCGGTAGAGGAACGTCTGCATAAATACCATTTCGTTCTGCCTGGTCAAGATGCGTGGAAACTTTCTTATCCAAAAGATCAAATTGACTCTGTGCATAAGCGCGAATATCTCCGATATCGCACCAATACCCTTTGACACCAAAGCCAAAAAGTGGCATTGACTTTTGCAGCATTAAGGGAAATAAATCTTTTCCAAAATCGAACTCTCTATTCTGTGGAATGAGTGAAAGTGCCTGTTTTGAAAGAATATAAATACCGGTATTCACGGCATCCGTAACCGCCTGCCCCCAACCCGGTTTTTCCAAGAAACCACGTACGGCACCCGAAGGGTCCGTCACAACCAAACCATATTCGCGTGGATCTGCCACACGTGAAAGTATTAAGGTCGCAGCCGCTTTCTTTTCCTTATGAAATTGAATTGCCGATCGTAAATCAAAGTCACATAAGGCATCTCCACTCATAACCAATATCGGTTCATCCGCATTTTGTATAGCACCCCGCACACTTCCGGCCGTGCCAAGCGGTTTATCCTCTTCCACAAAACGCAGGGAGATGCCAGCAAATCGTTGATTAGGGTATGCAGAAGAAATCCTATCCGATAGATAACGCAGGGAAATCGTTGCTTTCGTAATACCATTTTGTGCTAACAATTCTAATATATAATCAAGCACTGGCCTACCACAAAGGTGCACCATGGGTTTTGGCCGGTCGCAAGTCAACGGACGTAGGCGCGTACCTTCCCCTCCTGCCATAATGACGGCTTCCATATCCGACACCTCTCCATAAATTGATAATGAGTGAATGAAATTTTAAAAATCTCTCGGCCTTCCTTTTTATATAAGTTCACTTACCTCTTAGTATGCGCATCTAAAATAAATTTTATTGATAATTCAATAACATTCGCCATTCTAGAACCAAATTAGTGCCAATTGCATAAAGGAAATCCCACCGAAAATTCCTAGCACTGCAAACCCTGTATGTTTACTTTCCTCCGCCGCAGGAAGCAATTCCGCAAAAGAAAGATACAGCATAATTCCAGATACCCATGCAAATAATATGCCCAGCGTGGCTGATGTCAAAAATGGACGCAGAAAAGTGAAAGCAAGTACCGCCCCGAGCGGTTCAGAAAGACCAGAAAGCACAGAAAGCACAAAGGCCTTGGCACGCTTTCCAGTCCCATAATAAATAGGGGCAGCAACTGCAATTCCCTCTGGAATATTATGCAAGGCAATAGAAACAGCAACTGGCAGACCAATTTGCAAACTGGTATACCCTGCAAGAAACGTTGCCATTCCCTCTGGAAGGTTATGCAAAGTAACCGCTACCGCCGTCACCATCCCAACGCGTGCCAAAGAATTTGAACGTGCCCCTCCTGTTATTTTTTGAAAATGGGGTAAAAGGCGATCAATACCAAATGCGCAAAAAATCCCGATACCAAGAAAACACAATGCCATAAAATTAGCCTGCCATTTTGGTAAAGAAACAGCTAGGTATTTTTTTGCCTCTGGCAAAAGATCACCAATGGAAACGAAAATCATAACCCCAGCCGCTACACCCAGTGAAAATGCAAGAAACCGCTTGTTTTCCTTTTTAGAAAATAAGATTGTCAGGCTACCAACTGCTGTAGCAAGCCCTGCGCCCATTGTTAATAAGAATGCCTGAGAAACCGCTTGCATGTGTTTATCCCTCCAAGAAATCCTTTATCCTTTATATATGGATATTCTGTTTGGCAAAAAAATATTTCTCCGTTGAACCCCATTCGCACATTTGGTACAATAGGAAAGAGAACGGAAGGCATCCATGTAGTTACAGGAGGGAAACATGCAATCCAAACGTAAACACGTTGATATTTTCACAGATGGTGCCTGTAAAGGCAATCCGGGTCCCGGCGGTTATGGTGCTATCCTGCGCTTTGGATCACATGAGAAAGAGCTTTCTGGGGGTGCACCTTCCACAACAAATAACCGTATGGAACTATCGGGTGTTATTGCTGGTCTCTCTTGTTTAAAAGAACCTTGCGATATTACGCTTTATAGTGATTCAAAATATGTGGTGAATGGCATTGAAAAGGGATGGGCCAAAAAATGGCGCGCGAACGGCTGGAGAAAAAGCGACAAATCGCCCGCCCTCAATAAGGAGCTATGGGAAAATTTACTTGCCCTTTTGGAGATACACGATGTACAGCTAATTTGGGTAAAAGGGCACGCAGGCCACCCAGAAAACGAAAGATGCGATGCCCTGGCCGTAGAGGCAGCCTGCCGTTTTCAATAAATGATAAATTTTACAGTATAAATCGCCGAATTTTCATCAAAGTTCGGCCTGTCGCATAAAAGCGGCAGATTGGAGCGTGAATCATGTCGAAAACTGTTTATGCAGATAATGCGGCAACAACTGCCGTTTCTCCAGAAGTGCTGGAACAAATGCTTCCCTATTTCATCGAAAAATCCGGGAATCCCTCCAGTATCTACTCCATTGGACGTGCCGCCAGAGAGGGCGTGGACAAAGCGCGCCGCCAGACGGCTAAAGCACTGCATGCCCATCTTGACGAAATCTTCTTTACCTCCGGCGGATCAGAATCTGATAACTGGGCCCTACGGGGCATCGCACATGCTCAGGCTAAAAAAGGGCGGCACATCATCACCACCGCTATTGAGCATCATGCTATTTTACACACGGCAAATGCTCTTGAAAAAGAAGGATTTTCAATAACTTATCTACAACCGGATGCATATGGTATTATCACGCCGGAGTCCTTAAAAGCCGCCATTCAGCCAGATACAACGCTCGTCAGCGTCATGTATGCCAACAACGAAATTGGCACATTGGAGCCTATTCCTGCTCTTGCTCAAATATGCCACGAACAAGGCATCCTTTTTCATACGGATGCTGTTCAGGCCGTCGGTCATGTTCCAATTGACGTGCAAGCGGATCACATCGATCTTCTTTCTTTATCGTCCCATAAATTTCACGGACCAAAAGGTATTGGAGCATTGTATATTCGAAAAGGCCTGCGATTTCCTAACCTGATTGAAGGTGGCTCCCAAGAACGCGGTCGGCGTGCAGGAACAGAAAATGTCCCGGGCATTGTCGGACTAGGTGAAGCTATCTCGCGCGCATGCGAATCAATCCCTACAACATCAGCTTATGTACGCACACTTCGCAACCGTCTACAAGAGGGACTGCTTGCTATTCCGCATACTCATTTAAACGGGCATCCAGAAAAGAGACTGCCTGGCAACTTAAACATTTTATTCGACGATATTGAAGGTGAAGGCTTGCTTTTACTGCTGGATCAACATAATATTTGTGCATCAGCCGGTTCCGCTTGCGCTACCGGCGCAGTAAAGCCCTCTCACGTGCTCACTGCGATTGGGCTCTCTGAGAAACAAGCCCATTCTGCTCTGCGATTAACCTTAGATTCCATTAATACAGCGGAAGATATTGACTATATTATGCAGACCACCCGAGAAATAATTGACCATTTGCGCAGTCTTTCTTATTAAACCGCAAAAGTATGAACGGCCCTTTTTAAATTGAAAGGAGACAGATATGGCGATACTATTAAAGAAAACCACTCTGCATACCGATTCATTTGGGTTTACACCAATCACCCAAGCTGTACAGGCCTTTGTCACACAAAGTGGCATCAAAGAAGGGATTTGCGTTATTTTTTCTCCGCACACCACAGCAGGTATTACTATTAATGAAAATGCAGATCCTGACGTCAAAACAGATTTGAGCTATGCTATGAATTGTATTTTTCCCAAATTACCTGGATACCGGCATTTGGAGGGAAATTCAGACGCACATGTCAAGTCTACGGTGACAGGTGCATCTGAAACCGTTATCATTCATGATGGCCGCCTTTTGCTTGGCCGTTGGCAAGCCCTTTATTTTTGCGAATATGATGGGCCACGTGTACGTACTTTCTATACAAAGATCCTAGAAGGATAGCAAAAAATAGAGGGTAAATAAAAAGCGGTACAGACTTTTAAAGTCTGTACCGCTGTTTATTTATGTATCAACAGCACCAGAATCTATTGACTTAAACCAACAAATGTGTCAATGAAAGCACAACCATAATTACGCCGACAATAATCCGATAACTTCCGAACACGCGTAAAGGCTTCTTTTTAAGAAAACCAATAAATTTTTTCACAACAAATAAGGCAACTAAAAATGCAACAATAAAGCCAATAATTAAAAGAAGGATGCTAAATCCTGTTAAATTCAAATCTGTTGCATCATGCATTCCATAAAGTGATGCGCCGAACATTGTGGGAATAGCTAAAAAGAAAGTGAAATCTGCCGCTGCAACAGTGGTCATTCCAACAGTCCAACCCCCAATAAT
>DOXU01000187.1 GCA_003518885.1 Oscillospiraceae bacterium | reverse complement strand
CTTTAAAGCTACGTCCCTGGAAAATTTCACGTTCTCCTGGAGATTCCTCGCAACCGGCAAATATAGAGCCAATCATAATCGTGTCGGCTCCTGCCGCCAATGCTTTTACAATGTCGCCAGAATACTTGATGCCGCCATCTGCGATAACAGGAACACCGTATTTTGCGGCTGCGCAAGCACAGTCAAAAATGGCGGTGATCTGTGGAACACCAATGCCAGAAACGATGCGAGTGGTACAAATAGAGCCGGGGCCAATTCCCACTTTAACGGCATCGGCGCCAGCTTCAATTAGTTCTTCCGCTGCACGTGCAGTGGCAATATTACCCGCGATGAGTTGGAGATTAGGAAAACGAGCTTTGACTTTTTTGACGCAAGTTAGAATACCAGCGGAATGACCATGAGCACTATCAAGAACCAAAACATCAGCTTGTGCTTTTACCAATTCAGCAGCTCTTTCCAGTACATCCTCAGTAACACCGATTGCAGCACCACAAAGCAGCCGGCCGGCGTCATCACGCGCAGAAGATGGATACTGAACCGCTTTTTCAATGTCCTTTACAGTAATCAGACCCTTAAGCCGGTTCTCATTGTCCACAATTAAGAGTTTCTCAATTTTGTGTTTCATCAAAATGGATTTGGCTTGTTCCAAAGTAGTGCCTACTGGTGCGGTTATGAGATTGTTCTTTGTCATGACGTCGCCGACCCGGATGTTGTAGTCTGTGATAAAGCGCATATCACGGTTGGTAATGATACCGACCAGACGGCCATCCTGGCAAATGGGCACACCAGAAATGCGGTATTTTCCCATTAGGGCATCCGCATCGCTTACTAAGTGATCAGGAGAAAGGAAAAATGGGTCAGCAATAACCCCATTTTCGCTTCGTTTCACTTTGTCTACCTCATCAGCTTGCTGTTCAATGGACATATTTTTGTGAATGATGCCAACACCGCCCTCACGTGCGATGGCAATGGCCATTTTGGATTCTGTTACAGTATCCATGGCAGAGCTCATCAAAGGGACGTTCAAATTGATTTTACGTGTTAGACGTGTATGCACATCAACCTGACGGGGCAGGACGTCAGATTTGGCGGGGACGAGCAGGACGTCGTCGAAAGTAAGACCCTCTTTTAAAAATTTTTCACTGGGGTTGGAATTGAACATTGGGTGAAACTCCTTCCGCAAAATAATTAGACAGTTAGGCATTTAAAACGGCAGTGGATGTGCCCTAAAGGGTAATAAAAAAACATCCGAGACCGATTTACAGGCAAATGGTCATGGGACGCTTTCTGCGAAAACACACTTTAAGGCGTTGCATTCTAAAATCGAAAGATTTTAAATATTGTCCTTTATTTTATCACAATATGTCGATATTTACAACTATAATTTGAAGCAAAATATCGGGTAAAATTGCCCATGTTTTTTCCAAATGATTGCACAAACAATACACGTATACTCATTTTTATTTGGGCGAAAATATAAAGAGAGATCGTAACGGAAAGGATGAGATGGATGTCTATCACAAAAAAACAATATCAAGAGATGGCAAAACAAGCTTCCCCTAATTCACCTATTGTCCGGAATTGTATTTGGGCTTTTGTCGTTGGTGGCATTATCTGCACAATTGGGCAATTGTTTATCAATATGTACAAGGCATTTGGGCTAGCGGGAATGGATGCTTCCAGTGCGGGAACATTGACTCTGATTTTTTTGGGCGCTTTATTCACGGGTTTGCATATTTATGACAAACTGGCGAAATTTGCAGGTGCCGGTTCCTTAGTTCCTATTACAGGTTTCGCTAATTCGGTGGTTTCGCCAGCACTTGAATATAAAAGCGAAGGATTTATTGTAGGGCTTGGCGCCAAAATTTTTACAGTGGCTGGGCCGGTTTTGGTTTATGGTATTACAGCGTCCATTATATATGGTGTGGTTTTGTATATTTTTCATTTAGCTTAAATAGCAACGTTTGAGGAAGAAGGAATATCGATGGCAACGCGGGTAGGGCGTTATACGATTCAGTTGAATTCGCCGCCTTCTATTTTAAGTTATGCTTCCGTAGTGGGAAAGAAGGAAGGGCAAGGCCCTTTGTCAAAAGAATTCGATTATATTCAACAGGACACCAAATTTGGAGAAAAAACGTGGGAAAAGGCAGAGAGTCGGATGCAAAATGACACATTAAATCTAGCGTTAAAAAAGGCGGATGTTACTGTCGACAAAGTGGATATCATTTTTGCAGGTGATCTACTCAATCAGTGCATTGGGACAACCTATGGGTTACGCGATTTTCAAATTCCCTTTGCCGGGATTTATGGTGCCTGCTCCACTATGGCCGAGTCCTTATCGATGGCCTCTATTTTTGTGGAAGGAGGAAGTGCCAATATATCGGCGGCGGTTACGTCTTCCCATTTTTGTACTGCCGAACGACAATACCGATTGCCTTTGGAATATGGCGGGCAACGCTCTCCAAGTGCGCAGTGGACAGCAACGGGATCGGGTGCTGTTATTTTGGGGAGAGGGGGAATAGGTCCCTATGTAAAGGAAATCACCTTTGGCAGAATGGTGGATCTTGGCATAAAAGATCAAAGTAATATGGGAGCGGCGATGGCGCCGGCGGCAGCAGATACCCTTAAGAATTATTTTCAGGATACGGGAGTTTCCCCAGATTCTTTTGATTTAATTGCATCGGGTGATCTGGGCCTGATAGGCAGTGGACTACTCAGAGAACTTCTGCAAAGTGATGGTATCGTATTGGGGGATAATTATCAGGATTGTGGTCTTTTGCTCTATGATCGGGTTAAACAGGATGTCCA
>DOXU01000078.1 GCA_003518885.1 Oscillospiraceae bacterium | reverse complement strand
ACCCAAATGCTTGTGCCATTTGAATAGGGTTCGGGGAAGAAGAGATTCCTGTATTCATTAAAACGGCAGAAGCGCCCATTTCCATTGCATCCGCAGCTTGGGAAGGAGCCCCAATTCCTGCATCCACGACAATTGGTAAATTGATTTCATCAATTAGTATTTGGATGAGTGCACGAGTTTGCAATCCAAGATTGCTGCCAATTGGAGCGCCGAGTGGCATAATGGCGACAGCGCCGGCTTCTTCAAGGCGTTTGGCACACATTAATTCTGGGCAAATGTAGGGGAACACTTGAAAGCCATCTTTGACTAAAATGCGAGTGGCTTTCAGTGTTTCCTCGTTGTCTGGTAAAAGATAACGTTGGTCTGCAATGACTTCAATTTTGATCCAGTCTCCACATCCGGCTGCGCGTGCCAGACGTGCAATACGGACGGCTTCTTCTGCATTACGTGCACCAGAGGTATTCGGTAATATTGTACAGTTTTTGGGAATAAATTGAATTAAATTTTCATCAGGGTTTTTTAAATTTACGCGACGTAATGCTACAGTTACTGCCTCTGCTCCCGCAGCTTCGGCCACTTTGGAAATCATATGGTTGTCTCCATATTTTCCAGTTCCTACAAAAATGCGGCTTGTGAGTTTTTTCCCGCCTATAGAGAAAATATCTTGCATCATGAATCAAAAACCTCCTAATAAAATAAAAAAAGCTGCCCTTTCGGACAGCCATTCAAGACAAGCAATCGCTTTCCTACGGTGGTTCTGACCACATCAGGTTCAACGGGTTAAAGATATAATCTTCTCTCAGCCACTTGGGCACCCCGAGCCAAACTATTTAATTACTGTAAATTAGTATAGGCCGATCCATTTAAAAAGTCAAATAAGTTCATTGAATTTTTGAACAAATAGGTAATACATGTTTTATTCGGCTAAATGATTCCGCAGAATGGAAAGGATCTTTTTTTCTTTGCGGGAAACCTGCACTTGTGTCATCCCCAACACTCTGGCAGTTTCTGTTTGCGTTTTTCCTTGGAAATAGCGCAAGATAATCAGTTCACGAAATTCTTTAGGTAAAGTTAAAATTGCATCTTTCAGAGCCAAACGATCAATTAATTGATCTTCATCGGAATCCACCGGAATATCTGCTTGCTCGTTGCCGGCATCATCACGTGTTTTGGTTAAGGAGAGGGGAGCGGCAGCGGCTTCAAGTGCCTGCGCTGCTTCTGTCGGGTCGATTTGCATTTCGCTTGCCAGTTCATTTAAAGTTGGTTCACGGCAAAGTCGCTTATTCAGGATCTCACGAGCGCGTGTTGCCTTTAAAGACAATTCTTTCAAGGAACGGCTAATCTTTATTGGGCCATCATCGCGAAAGAGACGACGCATCTCACCCATAATGACCGGAACGGCATAGGTTGAAAATCGTACGCCGCGGCCTAAGTCAAATCCGGTGACTGCTTTCACAAGTCCCATGCACCCAGCTTGAAATAAATCATCATATTCAAGCCCTTTGCCGGAAAAATGACGTGCGGCGGCATGCACAAGTCCTAAATTATTTTCTATAATTTGGGTTTGCGCAGATGCGTCTCCTTTTTCTGCCCGCAGAAACAAAGCGCGGTTGTTATTGGGAGCAGGCATTCATTTTCCTCCAGACATAAAAATCTTGTGCAATGAGTTATGATTCAGCATCTTTTCGCATCTTTAACATTTTTTCCATGATGACGGTTGTGCCATATCCTGAACGAGAACGCACTCGCAGCTTGTCCATGAAACTTTGCATGACAGTAAAGCCTAACCCAGCACGTTCACCGCCTGGTTTACTGGTATACATCGGTTCCATGGCTGTCTTAACATCATCAATACCGCATCCACGATCGCGGATTGCGATGTTAATACGTCCATTTTCATAAATCTTTACTGTAAGATAAATATTTCCGATTTGGTCTTTGTATCCGTGGACAATGCTGTTTGTGACCGCTTCGGAAACAGCAGTTTTGATATCAGACAGCTCGTCCAAAGTTGGATCAAGCTGAGCGATGAAAGCAGCAACGGCGACTCTGGCAAAACTTTCATTTACAGAGCGGCTAAAAAATTGCACTTTCATCTCATTGAGCGGTTTCATCTGTTATGTCCCTCCAAGCGCAAATGCGCCGTTCAGTATGTATGGATCTATTATTCGATATGTGCCAATTTGTCCAAGCCCGCAAGGCGCATCACTTTGCGTATGGATGCAGGCGCATTCTTCACGGTGACGGAACCGTTTAATTGCTTCATTTCACGATAACGTCCCATTACCAGACCAATACCGGAACTATCCATAAATGTCACTTCGCCAAAATCGAGAGCCAACGTGGCTGGATGCACACGTTCAATTGACATATCAATTTCTTCCCGGATGCTTTTGGCAATATGGTGGTCGATCTCGCCTTCGAGAAAAACGGTTAGAATATGAGCATCAGATTCTGTTTTTAAAGCCATCTTTTCACCTCCGGGCAGATCTGTGTTATTTGGTTTTTATCTTCTTCGTATCAGGATAAAAAGAAAACCTTCATCCCTAAGGATAAAGGTTTTGAAAATAGAAGCAAAGTAAAATTTGTCGAATGCCAAAAATAAATTTGAATTTATTTCTTTTGAAACAAAGTACGCATTGGCCCGGCAAGATAAAGTGATCCACAAATCAAAATGGCCCCATTTTTTCTGGTTAAAAAATAGGCCTTATCAAGAGCATCTTGATAAGTTTTACAAGCGATGGTATGCTTCGCATATTTTTCTGCAATTTTCCGAATATCGTCTAGTGCAAGTGCACGAGGATTTTGGGGTTCAAGAGCGATGAAATGAGAAGAAAGAGAGGCAATTTGTTGAATGCAAATAGCATAATCTTTATCTGCCAGTATGCCCATAATAACGGTAATTGGTTGATTGGGGAAGAAACGTTTTATCGAATCGGCAAGAGCTGATATTCCAGCAGGATTGTGCGCGCCATCCACTAAAACGAGAGGCTCTTTGCACAAACATTCCATTCTTGCAGGAAAGGTTACTTTTTCCATTCCACTAATGGCCGTTTGTAAAGAGAGAGGCAGTCCATTTTTGCTCACCACAGAAAGCACTTCAAAAGCGGTTAAGAAATTACAAATTTGATGTCTACCACAGAGAGGAATACGTAGCTGCTGTCCATTATAAAGAACAGTTGTTCCTTCAATTGTTTCCGAAAGAATTTTTACGTTTTTCAACTCTGGGGAAAAAAGAGAGTTATTCTGATTAGAACAAGTTTTTTGAATAACATGTAATGCATCTGGATGTTGACCGGGGGCAGTTATAGTTACGCCATTTCTCTTGATAATGCCACATTTTTCGTAGGCAATTTTAGCGATGGTATCTCCCAATATTTCTGTGTGATCAAGGGAAATTGAGGTGATAACGGATGCAAGTGGTGTATCAATAACATTTGTTGCGTCAAACCGTCCACCCAAACCAACTTCTAAGACAATGACGTCACATTGCTTATGTTTAAAATAAGCAAAGGCGAGAGCCGTAATTAGTTCAAATTCGGTTGGATGCTCAATCTTATCATGATCAGACAATTGGCGAATGGGTTCCAATTCCTTTGCTAAATCTTCTTCAGAAATATAAGTGCCATTTATTTGGATTCTTTCTCGAAAGGATTCAATA
>DOXU01000143.1 GCA_003518885.1 Oscillospiraceae bacterium | reverse complement strand
ATAGCGGCCAAGTCTACCAATATAACGCCACGGATAAAGATTACACCCCACTGTCCATCAACGGCAACACATCATTACGCCTGTTGGGATTTGACCAATCGGAAAAAGTCTACGTCGGCATAATGAATGGTGGAAAGGTCACCTCTATTGCTTATGGGGATCTTTCAAAAAACAATTGGGCGTTCTTGACCCCTCCTTCAGCAGTTGATCCGGCTGATCTTAGCGTAACCTATGACGGAAAGGTTTATTATAGCAACGCCCCCGCCCTCACTATGTCTAATCGAAGCGACAATACTTCTACCCCCTACAGCGGAACTGTCCTTGGATCCTACACGAATGGATTCTATGCATTAAAAGATAATACTGTAACCGATAATCACTTTCCTTCCTGATACCGTATACCATTCCCTTATAAAAGCACCAAAAGAAGCCCCCGCCAAAGAGTTGGCGGGGGCTTCTTTTGGTAAATAGATTCTCTTATTTTATCAAGTCGCGCATTTCTTTCTCGTATTGTTCTAATAATTGCGTCACTTGCTGCTTATCCGTTCCATTCATCAACAGATACAATTTGATCTTGGGCTCTGTACCAGAGGGACGCACCACTACACTGTTTCCGTCCACCATTTCATAATAAAGCACATCAGACTCAGGTAAATGAGTCGGTTCCGGATCCGATCCGTCTGTCTTCTGGCGTGTGCCACGTAAATAATCCCGCTTGGCGACAACATCTACTCCATTTATTTGCTTAAGCATACGATTACGCAAATGGCTCATGATCTCATCCATTTTTTCTTTGGCATCAAATCCGTCAAATTTGATACTAACGGTACGTTCTGCATAATAGCCATACTTCTCATATAAAGCTGTCAGAGCCTCAAATAATGTCATCCCTTTATGTTTATACCATGCCGCCATTTCGGCAATCAACATGGAAGCAACAACGGAATCCTTATCCCGTGCATAAGTGCCTGCAAGATAACCGTAGCTTTCCTCAAATCCGAATAAATATGTGTACTTGCCAGAGGCTTCAAATTCCTTGATCTTTTCCCCAATAAATTTGAAGCCCGTGAGTACACGAAAAAGCTTTACATTGTTCCGCTCACAAATGACGTCCGTCATTGCTGTTGAGACAATGGTACTCACTACTGCTGCGTTATCCGGTAAAATTCCCTTCTCTTTTTTGCAAGAAATCAAATAGTCTGTCAGAAGTTCGCCCACCTGATTACCCGTTACACTAATATATTCCCCCGCATTATCTCGGACGATAATGCCGACACGATCAGCATCTGGGTCTGTCCCAATAATAAGGTCGATATCCTCTTTTTTAGCCATAGCAATGGCAAGGGAAAATCCCTCTTTTTCCTCGGGGTTTGGCGATTTCACCGTAGGAAAATTACCATCTGGCTTCATTTGTTCTGGAACCGTACAAATCCGCTTGAACCCCGCTCGATGCAGGACCTCTGGCACTAACCGATACCCTGCTCCATGAAACGGTGTATAAATAATGCTAAAATCATCGGCCTCCGCCTTCACAACATCCGGACAAGTGGCCTGCTCCAACACATTTTGCATAAATTTTTCATCAATTTCTTCACCGATGGAGCGAATTAAACCTTCCGCCTGTGCCGCTGCATAATCCGCCACGTGTACATCATTAAAGATATCATTTTCACGAATTTCTCGCTGAACCTTTGCAGCGCGCTCCGGATCAAGCTGTGCTCCATCTTCCCAATAGACTTTATATCCATTGTATTCTTTCGGATTGTGGCTAGCTGTAATATTAATTCCTGCCATTCCATGTAACTGACGGATGGCAAATGATAGTTCTGGAGTAGGCCGTAATTCGTCAAAGATATAACTGCGTATATCCGCCGCCGCCAATACCCTTGCTGCCTCTTGTGCAAATTCGCGGGAATGATTGCGACAATCATAAGCAATAACGACTCCGCGCTGCTTTGCTTCATCCCCCGCAGATACGATCACATTGGCCAATCCTTGTGTTGCCTGTCTGACCGTATAAATATTCATCCGATTAAGACCGGCTCCCATGATTCCACGCAATCCTGCTGTGCCAAAGGACAACATACTACCAAATCGATCTTCAACTTCATCTGAACGGGCCGCAATAGTTCGGAGTTCTTTTTTAGTCTGGGCATCCGTGTTGGCAAGCCATCTTTCATATTCAATCGTGAAGCTCATGTCACACTCCTACCTTTCTTTTTACGTGAAATTTTTTTCTTCCTTTTAATTTAAAAGTTGGACACATGTGTCCTCTAAAAGCGAGTCTTTCTATGATCTTTTTATTTAGATAGTTTGCTCGTTTCAATTGCATGTATCACATTTCCATAAAAATGAACATAAAGATCCGTTCCTGCTCTTTTTGCTGAGACATCCCCTTCACGCCCAGTCAAATTAGCAAACACATCCCCTATTTGATCCGGGGCATTATTGCCCTTTCGTAAGCAAAGCATGTAAAACGACATTGCGCCCGGCTTAATCAATTGTTGATAAAAAACGGGATATTCTTTCTGTAAAGTCTGCTGGAGAGATTCCGCTGCCACATCGTATAAAATTTTATGTGGCAGATGATCTGCAAAAGCTTTTTGTGCCGCCGCACTCATCAAAAGCCTGCACTGTAACAAAATTTGTCCGGAGGTAGGTCCTATGCAAAGAGCGCTAACATCTTGCACCATAATATTTTGGGCAGCTTGTGCGCCAAGTTTCCTGACCTTGTCCACATTTCCATTATTTTTTTGATGAGTCAATTCTTCTGCAAGCCTAGCTGTTTCTTCCTCTTGCGATTTTTTTGATTTTTCCATTCCTGCAATTTTAATGTCCCGGTCATCTTCTTCAAAAAGAGACAACCCTGAAAAGGAAAACCGTACCTGTTTTTGAGAGCTAAAAGCCAACAGTAAAGAAGTCATTACTCCTATTATTAGAAGATATAACAATTTAAGCACCCTTCTTTCAGCAGTTCATTAGTCTTGCTACGTCAACTCTTTTTATTTATGCCATCATCGTGTTTCCTGTTTTTTGACCAAAGTGTCCTCCACCTTTTTTTCAGTGGAAACATCCGCCTTTCTACTTTCTATTTGCCGAAGTGCCACTACAAGTTCAGCCGGACAAGATGAGCCTCGGTTTCCACAACGGATACCTTTCAATCGCTCTATAACATCTGTCACCTTCATCCCTACCGCAAGATTCGCCACTCCTTGCGTGTTTCCCATACAACCTCCATCAAAATGAATGGATTTAATGATGCCTTCTTCCACATCAAGAAAAATCTGCCTCGAACAGACTCTTCCGCTTGTTTGGTAAACATACTTCATATAAAATTCCCCTTTTAAAACTATCTGTTGTGTATCCTTCCTTTATACAAATCAAGTATGTTTGATTCCTTACCATAATTCATATGGACAATCTATCCTTTTCATGACATTCTTTCGCTCGATTGCACAGCAGCCAAAAAAGAAGCCAATTCTTCCCCTGCTAAGCCACATGTATACAGTGGTGTGGGTGTTGCACGAAAATACCCATGAAAATCGGACCCACCCGTTACCAGCAATCCAAATTTTTTTGCCATTTCTTGACTACGCACGATATCTGCTTGGCTATGCTTAGGATGATACGCCTCTATCCCATTTAAACCAAGATCCCGCAATTCCCCAACGAGATCAAAATTATGATAAAGACCCGGATGTGCAAGAACGACAAAACCCCCGGACTCCTTTGCCTTTACAACTGCTTCCTGCACATTGGGATATTTCATTTTAATGGGCGCCAATGCATGAGGCCCCGAAAAAAGCGTCTCCCACATTTTCCCGAATATAGAGGTTGCATACCCCATGTTCATCAATGCAGCGACGACATGTTGTTTATAAATTACTCGACTCTCCCTGGAATACTGTTCAACAATTTCTTTCACGATGGGGTATTGCTTTGCCACTCGCTTAAGTATTTCACTCGAATTTTTTGCCCGCTCACGTAACGTTTCGTTGCACATTTTAAACAATGCATCTGTGTGACGTGGTGCATAACAAAGCAAATGCACCTTGTGGTTATGGACATAATCAAAAGAAGAAATCTCCATACCAGGAACAATTCGTACGGTCGTATTCTGTGCGGCTATCTGTGCTCGCTCTACTCCGCCCATGCTATCATGGTCGGTAATGCCTAAAACATCCAACCCGATTTTTTTGGCATATGAAACCAAATCTTCCACACACATGGAACCGTCTGATATCCGTGTGTGGCAATGTAAATCGCCTTTCATAAAAAAACTCTTTCATTTAGCTATAATAATATGATATCCTTATATTCATTATACTTGAAATGTAAAGTTTTTTATAGCCCCCTTTTCAGGCTTCATATAACCGCATGAATATTTTATTGATTGTACATAATTTTTTCTCTTTTAAATAGAAGAGAGAATACGACCTCTTTCAAATATAAAAATGCGATGTGGTGCAATTTGAATCATACGCTTGAATGGGTGGGCTATTTCGATCAATCGGACCTACACAACGGTTCCCAAAGGTTTACAAAGCAAATCAAAAACGATAGTATAGTAACTGACTGGATCAGTCATTTAGTCAGTTTAGGAGAGGAGCAACCATGTCAAACGAGCTAGAGAAAAAAAGAAAACGGAAAAATATCCTGGACGCCGCTCGGGATCTATTTACAGAATTCGGGTACCGATCGGTTACGGTATCCCAAATAGCAGAAAAGGCCAGCGTAGCAAAAGGCACTGTTTACCTTTATTTCAAGGATAAGGAATCTTTATTCTACGCGCTGATCGATGAATTCTTGACAGAAATAAAAGAGTTCATGTCGGATGTTGAAAAATGGGATCTTCCTCTTGCCGATAAGCTGCATTCAGTCATTTATAATATTTTCAAGTTTCGACATGAGCAGAAATTTCTTTATCGTGTGTCAATGGAAGCGATAAAATTTCCTTCTGCTTTCTCAAAACGAGTGACGGAGATCCTGGACGACGAAATTTGCAATTATCTAGAGGGGGAATTGCAACTCGCCATCGATCGAAAAGAAATCCGTCCTTGTAATCCGAAAATTTTTAGCTTTGTCATTCTTAACATTTATTCCGCACTAGCATTCAAATGGGAGGAAAAATATTCCCCTTTGGATGAAAAACAGGTGACTCAAACCGTGACCGATATTTTAAAATATGGCCTGGTGAAAGGAGCCACTTGACCCTGAGGTGATTCAATTGAGTAAACTGAGCAAGCCATTTAAAATCACGCCAAAGACGATTTCCATCATAATTGGGGTAATGATTATCCCTATTTTGTATAGCTTTTTCTATCTTTGTGCATTCCAAGACCCATATGGCCATCTTGATTCATTATCCATTGCTGTTGTGAATAACGATAAAGGGGCCAATGTCAACGGTTCCTTCCGCAATCTTGGGAACGAACTGACAGCGACTATGAAGAACGACCGGCAACTTGGGTGGACCTTTACAGACAATTCCACTGCAAAAACTGGTGTAAAATCAGGAAAATATTTTACTGCTATCTTCATCCCTTCTAATTTTTCTTCGGATATTTCTACCGCTTCCACTACGGATAAAAAGTCACCTATCATTCACTATTTATCCAATGAAAAAAGTAACTATACCGCATCAAAAATTATTTCAAGTGCGCTTATCAAATTAGAAGAAGAAGCGCGCCTTAATGTTGACAAAAGCATTACCTCATCGCTTAGTGACAAATTAAAGGGTGTCCCACAAAATCTGTCGACATTAAAGAATGGTTTGCAGACACTGGATAACGGTGCACAAAGCCTGAACAATGGGGTAAATACTGCCGCAGACGGCGGTAGCCAACTCCTTACAGGTGCAACCAGCATGAATAACGGCCTACAAACTTTGACTGGTGGCGCGCAAAATCTGCACAATGCCACTCAAAGCCTGAAAAACGGCACACAGAATATGCAAACAGGCGCGCAGAGCTTAGGAAATGGTGCTCAGTCCCTGCAAAGCGGAGCACAAAGTTTAAAGACGGGAATTGATACAGCTGCATCCGGTGCCTCTCAGGTATCCAACGGTGCTAACTCATTAAACAAAGGGCTGCAGACTCTAAAAGATGGCTCCAAGGGCTTAAGCAATGGCGTCGGTCAGGCAGTAGGTGGCCTGAACAGCCTCTCTCAAGGCGCTGCAAAGGAACAAACTGGCCTTACCGCACTTGGTACCAATCTGAAAAATTATAGTAAATTGAACAGCGGGGTTCTATTCTCTAGCGTTTATTCCACTTTACAAGTTATTTATCAAGCTGGTGGTGCTCCTACCTTTGCACCTATGGTAACGAACCTACTAAACAATTATCAAACACAAACAATCAATAGTTTTTCTTCCGGAAATCAAAGTGCTGGCATTACCAACCTGAATCTGTATGTTGCAACTAATATTGTCTATCAACACATACAGAATGGAAGCCTCTCCCTCGCTAATGCTTCCTCTCTTCAATCCGATTTGTCCGCCTTAACAAATAGTATGGCAAATCCTAAGCCCTACCTTTCCAGCGCGCTACAAAGTAACGCAACAATCGTAGGTGCGATTGAACAGGAAAACGCTGTTAGCGCCGGGCAGGCACTTGCTGCACAAACACAAGCTGGTTCCAACGGAAACACCACATTATATGATGGTATGGCCCAAATCAAGGGCGGCGCTGATGAATTAAGCAGCAAACTTCCCGCTCTACAAAGCGGCGCCGATCAAGTCACTTCCGGTATTGCAAGTGCCGCCTCTGGTAGTTCTTCTCTTGCAGACGGTGCATCCAAACTTGCAAACGGAATGCCTGCCCTTTCTTCTGGTGCCGGCCAAGTCGCCGATGGCGCGCAAAAACTTGGGGCCGGAGCCAACCAGCTCGCCTCTGGCGCTAACCAACTTAATTCTGGCGCCACTCAGCTTGATTCTGGTGCTGGCCAGCTCGCAAATGGTACAGCAAGTGCTGCTTCTGGAAGCACTTCGCTGTTGAATGGTATTCAGAAATTCTCGACTGGATTTTCTGCCCTACAACAAGGATCCTCTCAATTGAGCACTGGTATTTCTACCGCTAACAAGAGTGTGGGAGACAGCCTTGCCAATGCAAATGTACAAATTCAACCTCTTGAAGGCCTTGATGATTACACAGCCGCCCCACTCAGCGTAAAAGAAAATGCGGTCTATCCGGTACAGAATTATGGCGCAGGCCTTGCCCCATACTTTATCTCTATCTCACTGTGGGCCGGTGCGCTGGTCATGATCGCCGGACTATCACTTGGAAAAGGCTCCCCGGCCAATCCTACTCAGATGCGTCGTTTTGCTATGATGCGTGTTGGTTTTTACTATGTCATGTCTTTCTTGCAGGGATTCGTCCTTTCCATCTTTCTGCCAATGTCTCTAAACATGCAGGTACAAAACTATGGTTTGTATATGCTATTTAATATTCTAATTGCACTTGCATTTGTTTCACTCATTCTATTTTGCGTCACGGTAGGCGGAATCTTTGGTAGTTTCACTGCTGTTGTCCTCATGGTGCTACAGCTAACGTCATGCGGAGGAACTTTCCCATTAGAGCTGAGTCCTTCTTTCTTCCGCATTATCAACCCGTTCTTACCAATGTCCTATTCCGTCCAGCTCATGCGAGAAACGATCAGTGGCTTCCACGGCAATATCGCCGCAACCGATGTTACCTATCTAGCCATCATGTTCATTGTTCTTACCATACTCAATTTTTCGATTACACATATCAAGACAGCAAGGAAAATTTCTCAAATGGAAATGGGAAATTCGGCAGACGTCGCGCTTTAATTCCTTTTATTTCTTTACAAAAGAGGGCCAGGTTCTGAAAAGAACCTGGTCTTCTTTTTTTATACAGAAAGCCCTTTTCTTTTTACACATATTCTGACAATCTTGTGATTTCCACCTCTTGTATAATGTATCTGTTAAAGGAAAACGAAAGGTGGAAATGAAGTTGAAAAAGAATGGATGGGCACAAATTTCTGGTGCCTTTATCACCCAACCCGCACACCGATTATCACACGAATTGACGGTGGCAGCTGTCTGTTTTGCAATCGGCCTCACCTCGTCACGCGCAACAATTTTTGGCGGATTAGCACCATTCGGAGTTGCCGCCGTGGCAGCCGCAGAAAAAAAAGAGGCACTCTTCGTCTTATTGGGTGCAGCTTGTGGAACTTTTCTCCCTGGCGGACCGGCTTATCCTGCGCGTTATCTGGCAGCAATGGCCGCCGCTCTTATCTTTCATCTTTTATCTGCTGGCTTGGGATCCCACCATCCCATTGTTATCCCCCTATGTGCATCAACAGCGGCAGGCCTGACCGGTCTTGCCTTATTAATTGCAAATGGGCTTCAACCACATGATGCCGCCCTCTATTTCATTGAAATGGTAATCTGCGGATGCTCCGCCTTCTTCTTAAGTAAGGCCCTCCCTTTATTCCGCGAGCCATCCAAACTGTGGAATTTGAGTAAGCGGGATTTAATCAATCTTCTTATCAGCATCTGTATTCTATTACTCGCATTTGAGCCTTTGAAAGTCTACCAAACATCGATCGGACAAATAGCCGGCATTCTGGTGATTTTAATCGCCGCAAATTTCGGAGGTAGCGGAGCGGGATGTGCTGCTGGCGCTTCCGTTGGCCTCATTTTGAGTCTAGGCGAACCGAATACGGCTCCTCTTTTGGCCGGATTTGCATTTGGTGGTCTTATCGCCGGTTTCTTTTCCCCCCTTGGCAGGTTTGGAAACGTAATGGCTTTTTTCTGCGCCGATTTAGCTGCTGGCATAAATCTAGGTGCAAACACCAATATGCTCCCTATTACCATCGCATCCGCCTGTTCCTCTATTTTATTTTTATTAATTCCCGAAACCTTACTCTGCCGAGCATCCATTCTTTTCATATCCTTGCGGGAACGTCGCAGTACAAGAAGTTCAGAAGAAGTCCGCCTGTCTCAAGCTGCTGTCGCTTTACGCAATGCTTCTCAGACCATTTCCAATGTTGGAGATCGATTGGCCACCATTCAGCAAGAAAATCCTTTTGATTGCCTGTGCAGTGATGCCTCTCGATATACCTGTGCACACTGTGGCATGCGACATTATTGTTGGGAAACCGCCTCTAAAGACACCAAAGATGCCTTGCGGAGTTTAACCAACACTCTTTTACAAACCGGAATCATTAATCGTCAGGATGTCCCCAGTCACTTTACGGGACGTTGTTGTCAGCTTGGTGACCTACTCTCCGTCCTAAACCGTAGTTATGCAGAGTTTGCGGCACGTAGCGCCGCTCAACGGCAAATTTGGGAACTCAGACGTATGCTTTCTGGCCAATGGGACATCCTCGCCTCTTTTCTTGATGAACTAAGTGGAAAAGCACGGATACAAGAAACTGATCTTTCCTCCGACCCCGTCCGTTCTGCATTAGCCGTTTGTGGCCTTTCCGCAGCACAAGCTGCCTGTAGATTGGATGATAAAGGCCGAATGTCAGTAGAAGCACGGCTTGAGTCCATCCCGCAAACCGCTATTAATCAAACCGAGTTAACCGCAGAACTTTCGGCCGCCTGTGGCCGAAATCTCGAAGGGCCTTTTATGACCCGCGCCTCTGGGAACACCGTCTTGCGCTTTCGGCAAAAACCCACTTTTCGCATTTCCTATGGACAAACCTCTCTTTGCAAAGATGGAGAACGCCTTTGTGGAGATGCCGCCTCCGTCTGCCAACTAAATGGACAAGCTCTCCTCTTACTCAGTGACGGAATGGGAACCGGCGGCGCTGCCGCTGTTAATGCTGGTGTCACTTTGGATATTGCGGTTAAACTTTTGCAAGCCGGATTTGGGACTAAAGCCGCTCTCCAGGCCATTAATTCCGCTCTTATGCTAAAAGCGGATGAGTCCTTTTCAACCTTGGATCTCGCACAAATTGACTTATATACGGGAGAAACGGATCTTTTTAAGGCGGGGGCACCGCCAACCTACTTAAGGCGGCATGGGCACACCGATCGTATTAGTCCACGCTCCCTGCCTTTGGGCATTGTATCCGACATCAATGCTTCCCACACCAAACTGCACCTTTCCTGTGATGATCTGCTCGTGATCGTTTCGGACGGTGCAATTGCAGAAGACGACGCCTGGCTTATACATTACATTACAGAATCCGCCGATGATTCCATGGATATTTTCTCCAAACACCTTGCGGAGGCCGCAAAAGAACGGCGCTCTGATGGCCATGAAGACGACATTACCGTCCTCGCTGCCCGTCTGGAACACGCGTAAGTTTCCATGCATTTTTCATCTATCATTTGACTCATAATTGCTAGCTTATCAGCATAGAATTTGAACAGGTGTAATCCTTATTGGATCAACACCTGTTCATTTTCGTTATGTATAAATGGCAATACGGAGGATGTAATCTGATGAAAAAAATGCTGCGCCCACTGGTAGTTTCAATCGGATTCTATATAGCGGCCTGCGGCATCGTTGTACGCGTTGTTCCCGCACAAATGGCCCGTGCAGGGGCAGCCACCTCTGCAAGTACTTCATCCGCCCCTGCGTTGTTGTCCAACTCCCAGCAAGCACCTGCACCGTCCCAGCCAAGCAAGACCCCCGCCCCACAGGGCGATAAATTTGAAATTGCGGATATCTCTCATCACGACACCATTTCTAATTGGATCACGTTAAAAAAGAATGTCAGTGGACTCTATACAAAAGCAACCGAAGGAGACACCTATGTCGATCCAATGCTAGACAGTTATACAAAAGAGGCACAAAAAGTAGAACTGCCAATGGGGTATTTCCATTATTTTTGGCCCACTGAAGACACAAATGATGCCATTAAACAGGCTGACCATTTTTATAATACGATCCGCCCATATGGATACACCTTTTTCCCTGCGCTGGATGTAGAGGAAAGCAACAACCTATCCACCACCTCCGTCGTCGCATCCGTTCGCGCCTTCTGTAACGAGTTCGAACGCATCTCCGGACACTCTTTACTTATTTATTGCTCCAGCAACTTTGCGGACAAGTATTTGTCCGATTCATCATTGGCCAAATACGGCCTTTGGGTCGCTGATTACAATAAACATGAGCCAGGAAAAGCCGGCACTTGGAAGACACACGCCATGTGGCAATACACTTGCACCGCCCATATGGATGGCGTTATTGGTGACATGGATGCCAACCACAGCACTTCGGCTATCATCCTTCATTAAAACAGAATCTGCGGAACCCCTTCTCACGTAGAGTAAAATGAGGAACATGATCAACTGCCTCTTTCTCATTGGGTCTCCAGTAAAAAATGATCCTTAACTTCACATTGCACAACATCTCACTTACTTCATAATGTTCATTCCAAGCTCTAATAAAAGCGCCCTTCACAGCGTTAAATCTTGTCCGCAACGTCCATCATTTCCCCTTATGAAATCAAAGAGAGCCTGCCGCCCCTGAAAATGGGTTGCAGGCTCTCTTTGATTTTTGGCATCAGATTCATTTGTTTTAAGGTATCACATCAAGTAAAAAATATACAACATCGTGAACTTAATTATCTCCCGGTTTATACCATCCGCCATTACTTTGTACCACATTGCCCCACACAGGGAATGTCTTACTTGGAATGGACGATTGTACCTTGTCCATTACACTGTGCCAGACATAGACAGAGGGGTTATTCGTGGTGTACATTTCTTTATTCTTATCATAACCACACCAAACTGCCCCAACGTAATCCGGTGTAATTCCAACAAACCAACGGTCTAACCCGTTATCCGTTGTACCTGTTTTTCCGCCTACCTCTGTTTCAGAGAGTTTTGCCGCCGCACCTGTTCCGTTCGTTACATCATATTGCAATAAGCGGTTCATGATCGTAGAGGTCTCTTGAGAAAAAGCCCGGCTTGCCGTCGGTTTATTTTCTAACAGGACATTACCATTGGAATCTAACACTTTCGTGTAGGTATAGGGCTTATTGTAGATCCCACCATTTCCGAACGGCTGATAGGCCGCTGCCATAGTTTCAACTGAAACACCATTTGTCAGGGAACCTAATGCAACAGAAAGACCATTATCATTGTTTCCGTTTTTATCTGTGGTTTTTTGTAAAGTCGTAAATCCTAAATTATTGGTTAAGAAATTAATCGTGTTAATTGGCTTCAGCATTTGCTCAATGCGTACAGCAATCGTATTTTTAGATTGTGCCAATGCATCTGGCACCGACATCATCTGTTCTGACCACTCGTCATCATTATGCGGCCAAGGAGATCCCCCCACTGTTGTCGGCGGGGAATCTTTAAAGGAAGATGACCAGGTAATCAGACCATTTTCAATTGCTGGGCCATATACACCAATCGGTTTAATAGAAGAACCTGGTGATCTCGTTGAATCTGTCGCACGATCCCAACCGGAATTTGTTGTCTTCGCTCCGCGACCGCCCTCAATTCCCATCACCGCACCCGAGTAATTCATGACAATCATAGCAGACTGATAAGTCCCACTTTTCCCTTTCAGCCAAATATCTGTATTGCTCGAATTTGCCTGATAAATCGAATCCATAGAAGACTGTACACCCTGATCCACGGTAGAGTAAATTTTTAGCCCCTGGTTAAGCACCATATTTTCAGCATAAGCTTTTGTATAGCCTTTTTGTTTCACCAAGTCATTCGTCACATCTTCGACTACTTGGTCAGCAAACCAACTGCGGATTTCCGCCTTTTGGCCCACGTAGCTAAGCTGTTCCGTAGATGCCTGATCATATTGTGCCTGCGTGATCATCTTTTGGCCCAACATGTTTTTTAACACATATAGCTGCCTTTGCTTTGCCCTATCAGGATATTTCAGTGGATTATAATTGTTCGGGGATTGCGTAAGGCCAGCCAGAACTGCACATTGTGCCAAGTCTAAATCTTTTACATTCTTTCCGAAATATACGTTTGATGCAGCTTGAACACCGTAACTACTTCCACCCAATGGAATTGTATTTAAGTAGCTTTCCAAGATTTGATCTTTTGAAAATCTTTTCTCCAGGTTTAACGCCGTAACAATTTCCTGAATTTTAACTCCAGGCTTTCGATTGAATGTGTCGCCGTTAATATTCTTAATTAGCTGTTGTGTAATAGTGGAACCGCCCTGATCACTCGCATAAAAATGGAGAAAGAAGTTTGCAAACGCACTGATTGTCCGCTTCCAATCCACGCCCTCATGCTCATAGAACCGCTGGTCCTCCGTGCTAATGAACGCATTCTTTAAATTATCTGGTACTTGGTCAATTCCCACCCAAATTCTATCCACACCGCCATTAATTTGTGAGACAACCTGTGGATTTCCAGAAGAATCATTGGCATAAATCATGCTTGTGAATTTCAACTGTGCATTCGTCAAATCAATATTTTGTGGTTTGACAAATACCAAAATGTAAACGGAAAGGGCACCTACCACAATAGAACCTGTGATAATTATTAAAAGAAAAAGCGTCAACAATACTTTTTTTGCACCGTGCGCAACACGCTGCCCACCTGAATTTTGAACAGCTTTCTTCGCCGTTTTAGAATCAGTGGGCTTGCTTCGGCCTGTTGATTTCATAGACAGGAAATCCTCCTTGCGAGAAATACCTTCTCATTTTCCTAGCAAAACTGTGCCCGTTTAAAGGCATATTCTTCATGTCAGTATACCATGAATCATTTGGACTGGCAATAAAAATTGTAAATATATGTAATTCAACAACTTCCCAATATTCCCCGTGTCAGCACCTTTTTCTCCTATCTTCTATCCCCTATTTTAAATTTTAATCCTGCATTTTACAGATCGTGCTCCCATTGCACAAAAAATAATCTTATTTTTTTACAATTTCGGAAAGATTGGTGATGAAAAATTTCCCCGATCATTTATTCAAATGGATAATTTTTAATTAATAAAATTATTCTCTGGGCCCAAATACAAACC
>DOXU01000136.1 GCA_003518885.1 Oscillospiraceae bacterium | reverse complement strand
CATAGCACAATTTCTTCAAAATGTGTAGATCCAGGTGCCGTAAATTCGTGTAAATGGTCTTAAATGGCGACTGTTTTTTCTGTAATACCGGAATCCCCTTTCCATTTTGAGTCTAAAGCTGTTATAATAAAAATAATTGTCTTTTCTTATTAAAGAACAACTCGTGAAGATATGCCAGAGCTTTTCTGGCGCCCGCCAAAGGGTGGGATGAAGTTTGTGTGATTAATCGGAGGTCTATCATGCGCAGAACCATTTTGGCTATCGCCTTATTTCTAACCGTTGCTATTGGGTTGTCGGGTATGCCTGTGTTGGCATGGGAACCAGCAACACCAGTTTCAAGCAATGCTGTCTATCTGGTCAACTCTGACACCGGTTCTGTCATTTATGAAAAAAATGCGACACAGAAAATCTATCCGGCGTCCATTACCAAATTAACAACATCATTGGTGGTTATGGACAAATATGCAAATTCATTGGATACGGTTATTACGGTTACCAAAGAAGACTTGGCAACCATTGCCGGAACCGGTAGTTCTGTTTTGGGATTAAAAGTAGGGGAACAGATTTCTGTACGTCAATTGCTTCATGGTATGTTAATCAAATCTGGTAATGATTGTGCCGTTGTTTTAGCAAGGGCTACTAGTGGTTCCATTCCCAATTTTGTATCGGCTATGAATGCAAAGGCGAAAAAACTAGGTGCTACGCATACCCACTATGCAAATCCGGATGGTTTGCATGATCCTAATCATTACACAACGGCAGCAGACGTCTATAAGATTGCGCACACTTTCATGTCCAGCGATTTTTTGGCTGACGTTGTAGATACACCTTCCTATACAGTTCCTGCAACAAATGTTACCCCTGCGGTAAAAATACAAAATACGAATTCGCTGATCGTGGGTGGTTCCCCTTACTATTTGTCCGATGTTAAAGGAATTAAGACCGGAACGACGACGGAAGCGGGGGCGTGCCTTGTTTCCATTGCGCAGCGGAAGGCTTTGACGTATTATGCTATTGTAATGGGGGGAACCGAAACAACCGCAGGATCGACGGTAAATAATACAGCATTTGCGGACACGAAGGCATTATATCAGTGGGTTTTAAAAGATTTTAAAATGAGGCAACTCTTAGATACAACTACCCCACAAGAACAGGTGCCATTGCAATATGCTTCAAAGCAAAAAAACATAACGTTGGTTCCGGAAAAACAGTTTAATTCCTTACTTCCTACTTCCGTAACAGCGGCATCTGTTAAATTGGTACCACATAATCTTCCCAAACAGATTGCTGCTCCCGTTAAACAAGGGCAGCGCGTTTGCACGGCGGATGTTATGTTAAACAATCAAAAGCTAGGTACCATTTGGTTAGTCGCGTCCCAGGATGCGGCACGTTCCACACCACTGTATATTATGGCAACCGCCAGTGCATTCTTTAATTCCATTTGGTTCAAGATCGTGTGTGTTCTTATCGATGTCCTTTTCATTCTTTACCTTGTTTGGGCTCATAACGCAGGGCACCGCCGGAGAGGTGGTCGAGGACAAAACCGTGGAAATTATCGTCGGTAATTCCTGACAAAATAGAGAAAGACCCGGGCAGATCTATTAAGACTGCCCGGGCTTTTTATTTGTCCAATAATTGCATATTAAGAACGTGCAAATTTATTTCTGTTCAACAGAGTCGACTGTGTGAAAGCTGCGAATTTGAAACACAACAGCAATTGCTTGGGTGATAAATCCAAAAATGCAGACACCGATCCAACCAAAATGAGAAAAGGAAAGAGAACCGATAAAGGATCCAAGTGACCCACCAATAAAGTAGGAAACCATGAAAACAGCGTTAATGCGATTGCGCGCGTTGTCATCCAGTGCCTGAATTCTTGCTTGATTGGAGACTTGTCCAGCTTGTGCGCCAAGATCGAGTAAAATGACCCCAACGATTAAAGCCCAGAGTTGATGTCCAGCAAGTAAAAAGAATAAGTAGGAAACAATTAGGACGACCAAACCGATGCAAACAGAAAATTTTGGTCCTCGTTTATCGGAGATCCGGCCAACGATTGGTGCAAACAGTGCACCACCGATGCCTACCAATCCGAATAGACCCGCTATATTTGCTCCCATATGGTAAACTGGTGTGTTTAACAAAAAGACAAGTGAAGTCCAAAATGCACTAAAAGAAGCAAACATCATGGCGCCGAGAATGGAGGCTTGCCTAAGGGCCGCATATTTTTTAATTACCCCACCAATAGAGGTCATCAATTGGCGATAAGGCATATTTGAAATTGGCGGACATTTCGGTAAAAAACGAAACAGAAAGAGGAAAAGTGCAATCATGGCGAAAGTGGCGAGCAAGTAGACAAGGCGCCAGCCAAAATATTGCCCAATAAAACCACTAAATGTTCGAGAAACCAAAATACCAATCAGTAAACCAGAAAGCACACTGCCAATAATTCTTCCACGGTCTTTAGGATTTGCAAGCTGTGCTGCCAGTGGTAGGAGTAATTGTGGGACAATAGAAGTGAACCCGACGGCAAAAGAAGCCGCCGCCAATGTGGGAATATTTCCGGCACGAGAAACAATAAAAATGGAGCAGCCAGCTAAGGCCGCCATTAATAAGATTAAACGCTTTTTCTCAATGGTATCTGCCATGGGCAAAATCAATAACATACCAATAGCATAGCCCACTTGTGTAAGCATAGCGACAAAACCGACGCTTACTTGCGTTACGTTAAAATTACGAGAAATTTGTTCCAATAATGGCTGAATATAATAGAGATTAGCAACAGTAATCCCACTAGCAATCGCCATAATACGGACCAATGAAGGTGTCAAAACGGCCTGTGCAGATTGCAAAGGCCGTTGATTAGATTGTTGCATCATACAGTTTCCTTTCTAAAAAAGTAAGGTTTTCTGTTTTTTGCGATATCATAATTTAAAATCATCTGGTGAGAAATCAGGAAGGGTTGGTCGCCTGTGCGGTATTCTTTTTAATGGATCATACCGGTATTTGCGACAAACATAGTCGGCATCTACAATGCCTTTATTTCGGCAAAGTACCCGACTTTCTTCTGATGCTAATTTGCCATGTGTACAGTGTCGGCAAGCAGCATAGGCTTTTTTAGGGAATAGGCGCATAAAGAAAAATCTCCTTCAGACTATTTGTTTTAAGTATAACAGGTTTTTGTGTAAAAAAAAAGGAAGCTTCTATTTTAAACGCTTGCCCGTGCAAGCAAAAATAAAGTACAAGCGAAAAGGAGCGCCACGCTTGCCGGTGCATTGTGCATGGAAAGAGAAAGATGGGAACTGCTGGCGAAAGCGGGTACGGCCACCGGGAAAATGTGAAAAAATAAAAGGGTCAACAAAATGGAAAGGAAAATATGTAGGGGGCGGCATAAGGTGTAGGTTTTAGCAGAAAGCCCACTGCCTCGCACGGCCACTAAAATTTGAAAAATAACAGAAAGGCTTGACCAGCTCAGACAGGCAGAGAG
>DOXU01000057.1 GCA_003518885.1 Oscillospiraceae bacterium | reverse complement strand
ATATTAGAGATATCGAGGAAGAGATTCACGACCTCGAATTTCAATTATATGAACAAGACAAAACAAACCTTAAAACATTCGGAGAAGTGAACTCTCTTCCTAATTTCGTCGGAAAAGAAATCGCCAGATTAGCAGGGTTGAACCTTTCAAAGGTTCGCAAATGCGCTGAGGAATTATCCGAAGAGTTTGAGAAAGATTATCCCGTTGCAGATGAAAAATATGGTCGCAGTTTCACCGACCTGAACGAGTATCGTTTTTGGCTTGTTAAACAGATTAACAAGTTCAAAACCAAGAGTCTTACTCTCGCAAAGTTTTGCGATATGGCTAATCATACTATTGGTCAGATTGTCGAACTCCATAAAAAAAATGGAACAATATCAATCGTTTCAGGAGATGAAACCGCCGTAAAAGATGCGACCGACAGAAGAATCTACACACAACGCATCGAATGGATGGAACAGACTAGAGAAAAAGACGTATTAACAAGAGACGATATCGAGCAAGGTTTTCGTGCTGTTTCACGCACTTCAACATCCAGAAAATTACGCTCCATCGGAAGGATGGGACAAGTCGATCTCGCCTCGGCTCTCGGCCTTGTATCTGCAAAATCTGGCAGTATTTGCCATCCGATGGTTGCACATCACCAAATCCAAATGGAACAGAAGAGCAAAAAATGGGCTCAGTCTGTCATTGTAAAACCTGAAAATAAGACGACCGAAGGATGCGACTTATGGACCATTATCGAGAGCCAGAGAAAGCAAAACCTTGCATCTCTTTACGCTATTACTGACGGATATGAGCAGGAAGGAGATTCCGAAAATCTTACATGTTTATTCGGAACGATAACTCTTCCGCCAGAGTTCCACCCCGCTCCTAAATCGCACAATTCTCGCAAAAACGAGCAATGGGATTACTCAAGAAATAACGCAGAAAAGACAGCCGAAAAGCTGTCAGAATGCTGGAATCTTTTCCGAGCAAACCTGAAAAAAATCCAAGATTTTCGCGGAATGTTCGGCATTAAAGTTATTGAGTTCCATGAAGATGGATGTCCTCATTTGCACTTTATGCTCTGGCTTCCTGCATCATTCACGAAACAGAACAGACGGGCGAAAACCGCCGAAGTTTGCGACACATTACAACACGTGGAAAGCATTCTCCAGAGGTTATGTCCTGCACAGAATACTAAGGGAGAATATGTCGGATACGATCTCAAAAATATTGAAAAAACAGACGAAGAAAGTGCATCACCTGCCAGCTATGTGATGGAATATATTATCAAATGTTTGACCGTTGTGGACCCTGACGAGATGGAAGCAGATGACGTAGCCGTTCGTCATAAAGCACAGCTTTCTGCCATGAGAATGAGAGGATTTTCGTTCATAGGATCAAGAGGCATCCGCAGTATTTGGAACAGATTGCACAAAGCTACAGACGAAGAAGCCCAAACATTCCCATTAATATGGCAGGAAATCCGAACACCTATTCAGATGGCAAAAAGCCTTTGGCACGATGCTATGTCAGAGGACAATTCCGAAGTTGCTGAACAAATGAAACAGGCAAGCCGTGAGCACGCACGACATGCTCTAAGACTTCTGAATGCCTTCCCACACGCAAGGCAATCATATGAGATTAAGACCAGTCACGAGGACGCCCTTAACCGTTACATGGGACTTACACGCAAGCCCAAAAGTTTCGATATCATTGACCAAGATGGAGAGGTATTTTCCATACCTTACAAGTCTCAGAATGTTATCCTAGAGCCATCCTGTTCAGAAGATGAACGAGATACCACGGGACTCAGAAATCAGAAAAAACGTGCTGAAATATTGAGTGTTTTCAATGAGATAGCCGAACATTTAACTTTTACAGATGTAAGAAAATTGCAGGGTATCTATGGTGAAAAATTAGACGAGATTCATCATTTTTGTATATACAACAATGAATTGGTTTCACTTAATCAGAGTTACCCAAGAGCTGAGGCGAAGCCTCAGCTTATGGATGATATCGAAGAGATTCCAAGGCATTGTTGGTATGCTTTAGAGGCTCTTAGAAGCTTATCAGGATAGCAAAAAGCCCAAAAATCTCACGAAAACAGAATACAAAAAGAAGCGAATGGGATAGCTGTGCATAGTGTATATGGCTTCGCCAGCCTACGGCTACGGCGTCGCACGCCGTATATACACTGATAGCATATTTTGCTGTGCATACTGCTTGCTTAAGACGCAGGAGCAGTTTGGTTTTGTTATTCACATTAATGCAGAGCCTTTGGCCTGGAGGGTCTAACCCGATGCTAGGCCCTGGACATCAGGGCCGTCGCTTACTGGGCTGGCCTGTGAGTGTGATTTTCCATTTTTTGGCAGTTTTCCGCCATTTTTTGAAGATTTAACGGAGAAAAAGTCTCCAGTTACCCTCTATTAATGAACCAAAAAACGTATATACAAAAATAGACGAACTCATTTAAACGCGATTTCAGCGATATTTTTTATTTAAGGTACTATAGTACATGGAAAATATTTTTGACCCTGTATCGGCGTTTAAATGAGTGTTGATTTCTTGCACCGCGCAGTGTTGCATTTTTACTATAGGTAAAACGCGCAATTATTTAAGTAATCAAAATATTTTTAACCTATTTAAAACGTTGAAAAACGTCATAAAACCGCCAAAAATTGGACGGGAAAACAGACAAAAATCAGCCAGAAAATCACGACCCGAAACGCGCAATATTTGCGCCATTTTTAAGTGTGGCGCGCAATCCACATATTAAACGATATTAGGAAGTTAATTAATACGATACCAAACTATTCATCGCCTGGAGGCTTCAGGTGATAATTATAATCGACGTTTGATCTAATATACAATTCTACATATTTAGGATGATGCCCAATTATACAAAATAAACCGTATGGAAATTTATGGTATATAATACTCTCTAGGGGCGTTGACGGAGTATTATATGAATAGATTTATTAGTTATTATCGAGTTTCTACAAAGAAGCAAAAGGAATCAGGTCTTGGGCTACAAGCTCAAAAAGATACCGTTATGAATTATGTTAATCACAAAAATGGCATCCTGTTGAAAGAATTTCGAGAAGTTGAATCTGGAAAGAAAAACTATAGGCCAATGCTACATCAAGCTATGGAACAATGCAGATTGTATGGAGCTACTTTACTAATCGCAAAGTTGGACAGGCTCTCACGTGATGCAGTTTTTCTTCTGCAACTTCAAAGAGGAGATGTTCCATTCACTGCATGCGATATGCCTGATGCAAATGTCATGACAATCGGGATTATGGCTCTCTTAGCTCAACAAGAGCGTGAAATGATTAGTAGAAGGACTAAGGAAGGCTTAGCCGTCCTAAAAGCAGGTGGCAAAAAATTGGGAGGATGGCGTAAGAAAAGTCATCGCTTTAATCGTGAAGATATTGAAAAAGCTACTATTGCCAGAAGCGAGAAGGAATCTGCATATCGTTCCCGAGTAATTCCAGTCATCAGGGATTTAAGAGCTTCTGGATTGTCATATAGAAAAATTTGCAGTCAACTTCAGGAATTGGGTATCCGAACATATCATAAAAAAGAAACCTGGCATCCGAATGTCGTTCGGAATTTGCTGTTGTCTTAATGAGTTTATTTTAAAAAGAAGAACTTGATAAAATAATTGGAGATGTGAAATCTCATAAAAAATTTGGTGTTGGAGACTTTTATACAGAAGTATCTGATGAGGCTGTCTGCCAATACATATATTATAACTATAGCGTCATATCCAACATACACTCGCATGTTTCTTATGCCTCAATGTCTAATTTTTTATCCAATGATAAAATTTCTATGAATGAAGCAAATGCAGATGATTTCAGAATGGCATCAAGAATGCTTATAGATGCATCTATGATTTTTTCTCACGAGCTAAGCAGACACTTCCTTAATAATTCATTTGATAATGTTATTAATTCTCTCATAGCAGAATCTTATGGCCACCTAATTAAAGTAGGGCACCTAATACATAAGGATAATGTCCAAGAGATACAAAAAAAGGGATAGATTTCTCTATCCCTTAACAATCTCTGCTATAATAATTTCACCACAAAACAAATAGGCAGGAGAGCTATTCCTTTATAATAGCATTCTCTCCTGCACATTTGTAAACTTTTTGGTGTAAGGAGTATTTTGAGTTATGATTTATTAGAGCAACACATATATGAAAACAGTATTGAGATATACGATACGTTAAAAGCTCTTCATCCATTCTATCGCTATAAGCTATATCAGAAAATCAAAGAAAACAGCCGTTTATCAGATGATTGCGATGCTTGTGAATGGGCTTTGAATGTCCTTAAAATGCTTCCAAAGCTGAAAAAATCAGTCGTTGATACATTCGAATTGGTATCTCTTTCATATGCAGAATTAAGACAGCATTACGGAATCACGAGACAAAAGTTATCAGCTAAAGCCAATAAAGCTCGTATCAACATACGTAAAGTTCTAGACATTTCTAAAGATGATGATGAAGTTCAACAGCAGTTTAATGATGATAAGGCCAGTCGATATAAGTCTATAAAATATAATGGATTTAGTGTTCAGGATTCCATTGATAAAAAGAAGAAAAACAATAAAGCCAGAGACTGGGCTATATCTGAATGCATGGAAGCATCTGCACGATTAGCTGGATTAACACCTTCCCCATATGACTCAGGATATTTTATTTCCCTGACGTTACCTGGGATATATCATTCAATGACCTTCGAGAAAACGAATGATGAAATCAATCGCAGACTCAACGGCATTAAACGCGATGCCGAACGAGCTGATATCTTATGGCTCGGAATATATAAAATTCACGGACATAAAGACGAAACCCCTCACCTCCACATTATATATTTCGTGAATAACGATAATAAAAAAGATTTAGATAAACTTACAAAAATCTTCTTTAAATATTTTCAGCAGGAAGAAGAAAGATGGGAGAAAAT
>DOXU01000245.1 GCA_003518885.1 Oscillospiraceae bacterium | reverse complement strand
CAAGAAAACGACTTCTTCAACAAATAGTTCTGCTTCGGGCAATGCCAGTTCCTCTTCGTCAGAGCATACTGGTGCACCGGGACACCATGTTGTTGGTGGTGATTATCTGGCTCTCATTCTTCTTGCAGATCTTTCTAAACAAAGTGTGAAGGATTTGCACAGCAAATATCCGCAACAGACGGCTTGGCAGATTGCTAAAAAAACAAATGTTCTTGATCAATTGAAACACGCGTATCTTGAAAAACAACAGCAGAGAATTCGCACAATGCAGACAGATGGCCGCCTTTCACAGGAAGATGGCTCTCGTATCTATCAGGAGTTGGCGCAAAATGTTTCAAAGATTGATGGCGAAAAAGTAGTGACCGTTGGTCATATTCATTTCTGATAGAATCATACTTGATTTAGCAAGAGAGGGAAAGCTTATATGCTTTCCCTCTTCTGTGCAGTATGAGAAGATTTCATGAAATATTCATAGAAAATCGAAAAATTATATTGAAATATGGAGGATTTTTTGAATTTGGTATTGAAAATCAGGAGCAGAATGGATACAATAAAACTTGTTCTTTTATAATCGGCGTCGTGTCTGCCTTTTGCAGTTTGCGGCGCCGTAAGCCTGTGAAAAATATTTTTTATAGGTATGAGATTATTAGCAGTAATGATGATGGTCATTATTTTACATGAGATTTTATAGGAGATTAAAGTGAATTATTATTTATTTGAATTAATAAACGAATGCATTAACACAGAGAAGCTGCACTGTATTGTTTGTCAGTGCCAGAAAAAGGCGGATTATGGGTGTTCGTTGGTGAGGGCAAATGATTAAGCCGCACATCTCGGCGGCAGCGATTCAGACAGACGCCGAGCAGAATGCAGCCCCTTTGCTTCATGCATTACTACGTTATGCTGATCGAAACATGTTACATTTTGATGTACCAGGTCATAAAAAACGAAATAATCCGGAACTGGCAGCGGTTTTTGGTGAACGCACTTTAAGAATGGATGCAAATTCTACGCCTGAATTGGATATGTTAGGAAATCCCATCGGTGTTATTGCGGAAGCAGAGCACCTTTTGGCGGAGGCCTATGGAGCTGATGAAGCTTTCTTTTTAGTTAATGGCAGCACATGTGGTGTCCAGTATATGATTTTTGCGTCATGTCATCCAGGTGATAAAATTATTATTCCGCGTAATGTACATAAATCAGCCGTCAATGCGCTCATCTTAACAGGGGCACATCCTGTGTTCGTTGAACCGGAAGTCGATGAACAGTATGGTATTTTAAACGGTGTGCGGTTTGAAAACATGCGACGTGCAATCGATCAGAATCCGGATGCAAAAGCCGTTTTTGTGATTAATCCCACTTATTTTGGGGCTTCCTCCGATTTACGGGCAATCACGACTTATGCTCATGAGCATAATATGGATGTCCTAGTGGATGAGGCGCATGGTGCGCATTTGCCATTCCATCCGGATTTTCCCGTAAGTGCGATGGAGGTCGGTGCAGATTTTTCCACCATCAGCTTGCATAAAACAGGGGGTGCTTTCACCCAGAGCTCTGCATTACTGATGCATGTAGGACGGCATACACGTGCGCAAATGCATACGGTAATTAATTTATTTGAAACAACAAGTGCTTCTTATCTATTGATGGCCAGCGCAGATATAGCAAGACGTAATCTGGCAGTAAAGGGACAGGCGCTTTTTGAAAACCTGCTTCGGTCTGTGCGTGCTTTAAAAGAGGAAATCAATGCAATGCCAGGACTATCGGTCTTGACGGAAGATGACATCGATGGGGAAGGTGTTTGTGGGTATGATGAAACGAAAATTGTTGTACGTGTTAATGAACTGGGATTGACCGGTTTTGAAGTGTACGACATTCTTCGCAAGGATTATCATATTCAACCTGAACTATCGGAAACTTATGTTGTATTGTTTATTGTTTCTGTGGGGGACGATGAATCTACATTGAATAGTTTGGAAAAGGCTTTGTGCGCTCTGAGCCATCGTTTCTATGGAAAAAAGGAACGTTTTTCTGTTTCGATGCAAGGAGTTTTACATAAACCGAAGGCAGTTATTACACCACGCGAGGCATTTTATGCGGAAAAAAAGACGGTTGCTATTTCGCAAGCAGTAGACGAAATTTGCGGCGAGTCTGTTATGATTTACCCACCAGGAATTCCCTTGGCTATCCCAGGAGAAAAATTGACGCGTGAAGTGATTGACTCTTATAATTTTTATCGGGAGCAAGGCGGCTTATTGGTTAGTGACGAAGATCAAACTGATACGATTAAAATACTGGAACAGTCAAAATTTTGAAAGCTGTAAATAGAAAAGTTCCGATTTTTTGAATAGTGCAAAGGAAATTTTGAAATGAAGAATGAACCACAAATCATGCCGAATTGCTTTATTGGGTGCGAAACACCATTCAATGAGAGCGAGACCGTGCTTTTTGGGGCGCCATTTGATGGCACTGTAACATTCAGGCCAGGCTCTCGTTTTGCTCCTGCACAAATGCGTCCGGATTCTTATGGCTTAGAGAGTTACAGCCCTTATCAGGATGTAGATTTGGAAGATGCCAAAATTCATGATGCAGGAGATTTAGATTTACCATTTGGAAATACTGCTCATGCTTTGGGTGCGATAAATGAATTTGTGTCCCATATTGTACAGGCAAACAAAAGGCCCTTGATGATCGGTGGTGAACATTTGGTAACGTTACCGGCATTGCAAGCGGTTTATGAAAAATTCCCAGATATCTGCTTGATACATTTTGATGCGCACACCGATTTGCGAATGGACTATCTTGGAGAAAAATTGTCCCATGCTACGGTAATGCGCCGGATTTGGGAGAGACTTGGCGATGATAGAATGTTCCAATTTGGTATTCGATCGGGTTTGCGTGAGGAGTTTATATGGGCAAGGACACACACACATCTCTACCCATTTAATTTGGATAAATTAGAGGGATCCGTTCCTCTGTTTAAAGATCGTCCTCTTTATGTGACAGTAGATCTGGACGTCCTGGATCCTGCCGTTTTTCCCGGAACAGGTACACCTGAGCCAGGTGGCGTTTCGTTCCAAGAACTTTTGCATGCCTTATGCGCCTTGCGTGGATTGCACATTGTGGGAGCAGATGTGGTGGAGCTTTCACCGCATTATGATAATAGTGGGGTTTCTACAGCAGTTGCTTGCAAAGTGGTACGAGAATTGGCTCTGACTATGTCAACTTTTTCATAATCTTTTAATAGAAAACGCCTCATCTGATAGATGGGGCGTTTTCTATTAAAAGGAAGCTGTATAGATTTTGCATAAATCTTCTATTTTTTGTACATACTTTTTGAAGAAGTAGGAGGTTTTCGCAATGGGAATGCCGTGTTTTTTAGGAATAGATGTTGGATCTGTTAGTACGGATCTTGTTTTAATGGATGAGCAAGGAAAATTACTTACATCTTTATATTTACGTACAAGAGGAAAGCCAGTAGAAACTCTGCAAGAAGGGCTCCATCAATTGGGAGAGAAGATACCAGATGCTACTGTTCGCGGGGTAGGAACGACGGGGAGTGCCAGGCAGCTTGCTGGAATTGTCGTGGGGGCAGATGTCGTGAAAAACGAAATTACAGCTCATGCGACGGCCGCCAAATCATTGGTGCCGGATGTGCAAACTGTATTAGAGATTGGCGGGCAAGACTCAAAGATTATTCTAATTCGTAATGGCGTAGTGGTGGATTTTGCTATGAACACGGTTTGTGCGGCAGGAACGGGGTCGTTTTTGGATCGGCAGGCGGAAAGGCTGCAAATACCCATTTCCGAGTTTGGAAAATGTGCATTACGTGCCAAATCGCCTACTCGTATTGCAGGTCGATGTGCGGTTTTTGCGGAGTCCGATATGATTCATAAACAGCAGGCAGGTCATAGTATAGAAGATATTGTGGCAGGTCTTTGTGAGGCGCTGGTTCGGAATTATTTGGCCAATCTTGCTAAAGGAAAAGAAATTCTTGGCCCAGTTCTTTTTCAAGGTGGCGTTGCAGCAAATGCCGGAATGGCAGCAGCTTTTAGGCGTGAATTGGGAATGGAGCTCGTTATTCCTGAACAGTTTGGGGTGATGGGTGCATTAGGAGCCGCCATTCTGGCGCAAAGGCGGGTATCAAAGGGTCTGCCAACCAAATTTGTGGGTTTTGCAGGCGCAAGCTCCCCTTGTAAAACAGGGGGGTTCATATGTGCAGGCTGTAGCAACCGTTGTGAAGTCACAGAAGTACAGCGTGACGGTGTTATCTCAGCCCGTTTTGGTGATCGTTGTGGAAAATGGTCAACCAGGAGTGAGGCAGTATGACAACAAAACGCACGATTTGTGCGTCCCGAAAGGATTCCTTTGCTCGTCCGTTAAGGGTGGGAATTCCACGTGCTATGGGGTATTATGAGCACGGTCCATTCTGGGTGCATTTTTTCGAATTATTGCACTGTAAGGTCATTCTTTCTCCTCCCACAAATCAAGAAATTATGAATCTGGGTGTCCGTGCAGCTACTTCGGAACTTTGTTTACCTATGAAGGTGCTAGTGGGACATGCCTGCGCATTGGAAGGGAAAGTAGATGCCATTTTCGTGCCGCGCTATCTAAGTTTTGCGGCAGGGGAAATGTGCTGCCCAAAATCTTGTGCGTTGCCCGATATTATACGTTTTGCATTAGGTGGAAAGACAAAAATTTTGGAGGCCGATGTGGATCCAGATCGCTTTTCAGATAATGAACATGCCCTACTATTTACGTCAATTTCCAAACAAATGAATTTATCTGAGGAAAAATTGCGGACGACATTTTTTCGGGCGCAAGAATTGTTTGAGGCGGCAGAAGAAAATCAATTCATAAAAGGGACAAAAAAAACATTAGCAATTTTGGGACACCCTTATGTATTGGAGGATCCACGTATCTCAATGGAAGTGGCACAAAAATTGCATGCACATGGTTTTGATGTTATTATGCCAAAAGATTTATCTCACCGTTCAAAGCGGGCAGATGTTCATCCATATGATGGGAAGCCATTTTATGCAGTAGGATTGGATGTATTGGGTAGTGCACATTATCTTCTGAAAAAAGAAAACATCTGTGGGATTATTTATCTCACACCTTTTGGTTGTGGCATTGATGCCCTTACAGCAGCACATGTTGAGGAGCACCTACATCAGGCTGAAAGAGCTCTCCCATTTATGAAACTTACCGTAGATGAACAAACGGGAGAGGCGGGTTTTGATACACGACTCGAGGCATTTCTGGACATGATAGGGGAATAGGCGGATGAAAGTTACTTTTCCACATATGGGAAATATCTATGTTACGGCAAAAGTCATTTTTGATCGATTAGACATTGATTATGTGATGCCCACGTTGCGCAATCGGGATGCCTTAGAAAAGGCTTCTGCAATTGCGCCAGAGTCTATTTGCTTACCGTTCAAAATTATTTTAGGCAATTTAATGGAAGGTCTGGACAATGGAGCGGACACCGTTATGTTTGGTGGTGGACATGGTCGGTGTCGATTATCTTATTTTGGTGATCTGATCAAAGAAACATTGGAAGCGCAAGGTTACTCCTTTCATTATCTCTTTTTGGATTTCAATCACTTTGATTTTAAGGAATTCACGGAAACGTTTTCCCCACTGGTGCAAGGCGTAGGAAAAATACAGATCACGCGTGGTCTGCTGGAAGGACTGCACACGGCTTTTGCCGTGGATCATCTTTACTCTCTATCCTGTAGGATACGGTGTAGAGAGGTGCACAGAGGGGATACTGACGCTGTAATGCAGCGGTTTGAAAAGGCGATTCTATGTGCACAAAATGCGGGATTGATTTTGGCAGAAATGCGTGAAGCGAAACGGGATCTGCGTGCAATTCCTTTGAAAAAGGATTTCAAGCCATTACGCGTTATGTTGGTGGGCGAAATTTTTAGTGCATGTGAGCCATTTGTTAATCTGGAAATTGAACGTAAGCTAGGGAATATGGGTGTAGACGTTTACAATATGTTGGGTATAGGCAGTTGGATTCGGAATCGCTTTTTAGGAAGCGTATTCCCTTTTATCGCTAGGGATGATCCAATTAAGGCTGCACAACATTTTTTTGGCACAGACGACTTCGGTGGTCTAGGTATGGATACGGTTGGAAATTCTTCACTTGCTAGGAAGCAGGGGATGGATGGGGTTATTCAGATTTATCCGATGAATTGTATGCCAGAGATTGTTGCAGAGACAGCGATGCCTTTTGTGCAGAAAGAAGAGAAACTTCCTATTATGAGTTTGGTAGTGGATGAAATGACGGGGGAGGCCGGATATGTCACGCGTCTGGAGGCATTTACAGATATGCTGGAGATGCGTAGAGGAGCAAAAGTTATCTCCCGTTGAGGTTTATGCCATAAGTGCTAATGGCAATGAGGTAACGCGGTATATTCCGGGAAAAACGCTTGTTTACAAGAGGTTTCGTTTTAATTTATAAAATTCTCGCAAGGTGTTTATAAACTCTTCACAACTTTTCTTCCTGTACATGTTAAGATAAGAACGAAGTTTGGAATTCCTTGGAGGGTTTTTGAAATGTTTAGAGATTTTTTTCACCGTAGCAATCATCAAAATAAAAAAGGGGATTCGAAAAACGCCGACGCCAAAGGCGTACGAAATTCTACAAATAATAATGATGATCCTTATGGGGGCAATATCCAATATAAATGGAATTATGACGATTATCAAAAGGCATTGGATGATCAAAATAAGCAAAATGCAAATTCTGCAAAAGAACCTCAAGGAAAGCCGCTACTGAAGAATAAAGGTATTCGCAGATTTGTGATTTGTGTATGTTCTATTTTTGCTATAGCGGTTTTGGTTTTTGCTGGATTTGGTGTTTCCTTTATGGTACGCAATGGTGGATTGAATGCACTTACGTCAAACGGTTCTTCCAACAAAAGCGGTATTACATTAACGGACAAACCGACATCAACTTCGTCTACATCTTCTGCTTCTACAAATAGCAATAGTTTACAAATGAGTACGACACAATTGGTGAGCGCCGTAAAAAAATCGGTTGTTTTAGTGGAAACGTATGATTTGAAATCGGTTGACCCCCGTGCAGCGGGATCAGGCATTATTTCTTCTTCCGACGGTTACATCATTACAAACGCACATGCTGTCCCCGCTGGACAGGAGTTTGATATTATACTTGATGATGGCAGCAGTGGTTCTGCAGGAAAGTCCTATGATGCCACCTTGGTCGGAAGTGATACCCGAACAGATATTGCTGTTTTGA
>DOXU01000081.1 GCA_003518885.1 Oscillospiraceae bacterium | reverse complement strand
GCAATACTATAATGTGTAAGTGCACCGGCATTAATCACAACGCCTTCAAATTGACCGCGGGCACCGTGCAAAAGATCAATCAATGTCCCTTCATGATTCGACTGACGAATCTCACAATCAATGCCCATCTCTTCCGCAGCGGCATGAATTTCATTATTAATATGTTCAGTGGTATCTTTTCCGTAAATGCCGGTTTCCCGATCACCTAAAAGATTGAGATTCGGACCATGCAATAAAAGCACTTTATGTTTTGGCATAATAATTCCTTCCTTTTGATTTTTAATTTTGGGAACTCAAGTACGAGAGATAACGCACTTGCATTTGTTTCGCATCCGCCCCCTGTGTCCCAGCAGACTCACAAATCACTGTTGGACATAGATTACGTGCGGCCAGTTCTTCAGCTAATGGAGAAAACGGTGGCCCATAAACTGTATCAGCAAAGGTCAAATGCCGTTTTTCCCCGCCTGTTTTTGTATATTCAATTTTCGAGAAGTGTGCATGAAAATGCCGCTGTCTTTCTTCCCCAAGCATTTGTTTAACCGCATCCAAAATCACTTGATAGTCTGCACGCGAGGCTAGTCCCCCATTTGTGCGCGCATTCAAATGACCGAAATCAAGACAAGGAAGCAACCGTTCATCCAATTTGCAAATAGTAAGAACTTCGTGTAAAGTACCAAGCTGTCCTATTTTTCCCATTGTTTCTGGACAAATATGCACTTGCTGCAAATTTTCCTCATCGAGCGCTTTTAAAGCCTTTCGAAAAGTTTCTAAACAAAGAAGCATTGCTTCTTCCCTCGGACGACCTGCACAGGCGCCTGGGTGTACAACTACCCGCCCTGCACCCATCCATTTTGCGGCACGAGCAGATTGCAAAATATAGTGTATACTGCGTTCACGAATGGCCGGATCCTTGGATGCCATTGAAATATAATACGGTGCATGCAAAGAAAGAATGATTCCTGCTTCCTGTGCAGCATGGCCAAGCGCCTGAGCGCCATCGGGAGAAATACGCACGCCATGTCCGCATTGGTACTCATAGGCGTCCAAACCTAATGAGGCAACATAAGCTGGCGCCTGTATGGTTTTACGAAAACCTGCAGAAAAAAAGGCCTGTTCGTTCCCTGCTGTTCCAAACAATGCCGTCATTTGCTCACCTGCTCATCTTCAGGTTTGCAAGAGTGAATAAATGGTTTTTCTAACAATCGACGAAAGCGATAGAAAAAAGACCGGCCACCGCCGCCATATGGCGCCACCATCCAGGCACGTAAGCCAGCAAGATGTGCTCCCCAGACATCCGTGTAGACCTGATCTCCGACAGCAACCACTTCTTTTTTGTCTAACTTCATCAGATCTACTGCATAAGAAAAAGCATTCGGAAGCGGCTTCAGTCCATTAGAACGATAGGGCAAATCCAATGCCTTTGCAAAGCGTGAGACTCGATTGTGATTATTATTAGAAAGAATAAACAAACGGATCTGCGCTTGTTTCATATTCTCGACGAATTCTTTCACTGCGCTGTCAGGCAATGGCGTATGTTTATCGGCCAACGTATAATCAATATCCAGCACCAGACCTTGGACATTTTCCCGCGCCAGCAATTCTGCCGTAATCGAGGTAATCTGAAGAAATAACTTATCTGGTACTAGAACCACGATCTCACCCATTCTCAAAATTTCAACTGCACAATCATACTGCGTGTAATTGTACAAAAAGAAAACAATATGCGAAAAAGCGGGCACGCAGCCCGCTTTTTAACAATTCATGAACGATTCTTAGCGATGCTTGCGTTTGCGAGCCGCTTCAGATTTTTTCTTGCGTTTGACAGAGGGTTTCTCGTAGTGTTCCCGTTTACGCACTTCCGCAAGAACGCCGGAGCGTGCACACTGCTTTTTGAAACGGCGCAGTGCACTATCCAGTGATTCATTATCCTTGATACGAATTTCAGCCATTTTATTCCCTCCCTCCGTCTAAACGAACGGATTTTCACCATATTGGTACAGGCTCAAAATAGTCCATGCCCCGCCGCCTGAAGCGATGACATGCGTGGGAAATATAGGAACCCCACCGTTAGTAATGCTTATTATAACGCGCCGACCCCACGCTGTCAATAGGATTCCAATTAACCTTTTGAATAAGAGCGAGGTTTTCCCTTTCAAATTGCTATTCATTCAACTGCTTCTTTTTTTCCGAGATCCATCATACATATAGAAAGAAATCCGCAGGATTATCGGAGGAAAGCACATGCTCTTACAAACAACATGGTCCTATCTACTCCCATTCTTCACCGCAATCGCTCTTATCACTATAAATGAATTGGGAGATAAAAGTCAGCTACTTACCATTGCCTTTGCCACTCGCATGCGTCTTGTTAAAGTATTGACGGGGGTGTTGATTGCATCCCTTGCTAATCAAGGGCTTGCTGTTGCCATTGGCACTCTCTTTGCCAGCGTACCTGGCTGGAAAAATACCGTCCATCTAATTTCCTCTTCACTCTTCATCCTATTCGGCTTGCTCTCTTTACGTCCGGAGCGTGAAGAAAAAATGGAACCCAAACACGGCCGTTTTGGTGATGTAGCAACGGTAGCACTCGCTTTTTTCTTCTCCGAAATGGGAGATAAAACCCAGTTGGCCACCATCGCATTGGCCGCACGGTTTCCTGCTACACCGCTCTTAGTATGGTTAGGAGGTGCAATCGGTATGCTTTTGGCAGATAGTCTGGGCGTCATTGCCGGCCACCTCCTTCACGGAAAGCTGCCCGACCGATTATGCAAAGGAATCTCCGCCATCATTTTCGTTTTATTTGGTCTTTCGGGCATCTACGAATGTTTCGTCGGATTTCTGCATTATTCCGTGTGGGGCGCTGGGATCATCGTCACTATTGCCGGTGTGTTTTCCCTATTTGCCGGCCTCCTTCTGTTTCATAAATCTGCGAACCCGAAACATCAACCTTTCTCTTTTCAAAAGACGAGAAAAATCACCCATAGTAGCAAAGACAGCATGAAAACTATACGAAAATAAATTTCATATTTTTTATTATATAAAAAGAAATTTTTCTCTATGAAATCAGAAAAACGTTTAAATATAGCTCATTTTGTCTTACAATATAGACTGACTAGTTAACACTTGCACATCTCAAAAATGAACGCAACACCCATTTATCATATCTTCCCACAATTAGTGCTTTTTAATTCATATTATTTATTGACATTATCTCAATATGTGGTATGCTTTTAAAGCGGCTCCCCCATATACTGTGTAAAATGCTTTCAATTATTTTCACATATATTGGGGGAGATTGTAGGCTTTATAAAAAACAAGCGCCATAAAAGGCGGCTTACCGATGTAAAAATAAAAGGAGAATCCAGCATGGAAATCACCCAAAACGCGCAAACGGTTTTAGAAAAACGATATCTTATGCGCGATGAGAATGGTACTCCAACCGAAACAATCGAGGCTCTCTTCCACCGAGTAGCCGACGCCATTGCGGCTTCTGACCGTTCACACAACCCCAAAGCGGACATTTCAAAACTCTCTCAACGTTTTTTTGAACGTATGACAAATCTGGAGTTTCTGCCCAACTCCCCCACTCTTATGAATGCTGGCAGACCTTTGGGACAACTTTCAGCTTGCTTCGTCTTGCCCGTAAAGGATAGCATGGAAGATATTTTTGAGGCCATTAAACAAGCGGCGCTTATTCATAAATCCGGCGGAGGCACTGGGTTTTCCTTTTCACGCTTGCGCCCAAAAGGCAGTACCGTTAATTCCACCGGTGGTGTCGCATCAGGCCCTGTTAGTTTTATGCGTGTCTTCAATATGGCAACAGAGGCCGTCAAGCAAGGGGGAACCCGTAGAGGGGCCAACATGGGCCTTCTACGCATTGACCACCCCGATATTCTGGAATTTATTGATTGCAAAAAAGACAATAACGATATTAATAACTTCAATATCTCGGTTGGTATTACGGAAGCATTTATGGGTGCCGTAGAACGCGATGAAAATTATGAATTAATTGACCCCAGCACCAAAAAAGCCACCGGCAGTCTTTCCGCTCGAAAAATTTTTGAAAAGATTGTAGAGGCCGCCTGGCGCAACGGCGAACCTGGCATCATCTTTTTAGATAGACTAAATCGTGATAATGTTGTGCCTACAGTTGGTGAAATCGAAGCCACCAACCCTTGCGGTGAACAACCATTACTTCCTTATGAATCCTGCAATTTGGGTTCCATCAATCTTGGGCGGATGTTGCGAAAAGAGAATGGGCACTATACGGTGGACTGGGACAAGCTGTCCAACGTGGTAAAAGACGCCGTTCACTTTCTTGACAATGTTATCGATGCAAATCGTTATCCCCTAGAAGCCATCGATCACACTACAAAACAAAGCCGCAAAATCGGGTTAGGTGTAATGGGGTGGGCAGATATGCTTCTGCTACTTGGTATTTCCTATAGCTCGGACGAAGCTGTTGCACTCGGAGAAAAAATAATGGGGTTTGTCACGGATACCGGCAAGGAAGCGAGTGCCTTGCTTGCTGAAGAACGCGGAACCTTCCCCATTTTTAATGAAAGTACCCTAAAAGATGGAAAGCCTATGCGTAATGCCACGATTACAACCATTGCGCCAACTGGTACTCTCTCTATTATCGCCGGCAGTTCTAGCGGGGTGGAACCTGTTTTTGCCTACGTCTACATCCGCAATGTTATGGATGGAACAGAAATGGTGGAAACCAACCCAATTCTAAAAGAATTATTGGAAGAGAAAGGGCTATACAGTGAGGCTCTTATGCGCAAAATTGCAAAAGAAGGCAGTCTAGCACATATCAAAGAGATCCCAGCAGAGATCCGTCGTGTATTTGTTTGTGCTCATGATATTTCCCCAGAATATCATATCAAGATGCAAGCAGCTTTCCAACGCCACACGGACAATGCTGTCTCCAAAACCGTAAATTTCTCCCACGACGCCACCATGGCAGACGTCCGGAAAGTTTATCTACTTGCTTACAAAATGGGTTGCAAAGGTGTCACCATCTATCGTGATGGCAGCCGTGACGGACAAGTTCTAAACATTGGGAAGGTTAACGAAAAGAAACCGGCCTCGGAATCTGCAATTAGTCAACCGCGTCCGCGCCCCCGCCCGAATGTAACCACCGGTTTTACAGAGCGCGTCCGTATCGGCTGCGGCAATCTTTATATTACTGTCAATTATGATGAAAATGGTATCTGTGAAGTCTTTACGAATACGGGACGTGCCGGCGGTTGTCCTTCTCAAAGTGAAGCAACTGCCCGATTGGTTTCTATTGCCTTACGCTCTGGTCTAGATGTGGATAGCATTATTGAACAGTTAAAAGGAATTCGTTGCCCCTCCACAATCCGGCGCGCCGATATGGATGCGACATCCTGCCCGGATGCAATTTCCCGTGTGATCGAAAAAGTAAAACATCTGCAAGCCGACGGTCCTTCGCCCGTGTCAAAGGCAACTGCACAAAAAACTCAACCGCGTTGGACTCCCCCAGATAACTCACCCGCTATCAAATTTTGTCCGGAATGTGGAGCAAAAATTGAACATGAAGGCGGTTGTGTGACCTGCCGGAATTGTGGTTATTCCAAATGCGGATAACTCAATAAAAAACATTCATTATTAAGACAGACGCAATGCGGGAAATTCGCATTGCGTCTGTCTATTTGTCTAATTTCATGAATCCTTCTTTCCACTTTATACAAGGAATCTCCCTTTACATTCTTTCGATTTTATGCTATCCTATTGTGGATTTAAGGTAATTATCTTTCGAATCACATTGTCTCAATATCATATGTCCAGTTTGCGGGGGAACCATCGTGGTTGAGAAGGCTAAAACCTGACCCTTTGAACCTGTTAGTTAAAACTTTCGTAGGGAAGCAAATGCTCTTCACTAAATTGTGATTTAAGCACCTGTTTCCTAGCAGGTGCTTTTTTGTTTTCCCGCAAACATGGAAGGGAGTACAAATATGTCTTATACAACACAGATGGACGCCGCCATTCAAGGTATTGTAACCGATGAAATGCGTGCCGTCGCCAAAAAAGAACAGGTCGATGTGGAAACACTGCGTTCTCGCATCGCGGCTGGCCACGTTGTCATTCCGGCTAATAAGAACCATACCTCTATTTCACCAGAGGGCATTGGGGAAGGAATGAAAACCAAAATCAATGTAAATCTTGGAGTTTCTCGAGATTGCTGTAACATTGAGACTGAACTGGAAAAAGTTAAAGAGGCCATCAGTCTGAAGGCCGAGGCCATCATGGATCTCAGCTCTTTCGGAAAAACAGGAGAGTTCCGCCGCAGAGTGATTGAAATTTCTGCTGCTTCTATTGGAACTGTCCCGGTTTATGATGCCGTCGGTTTTTATGATAAAGATCTAGCAGACATCTCGGCCGATGAATTTTTGCGCGTTTTTGAACAACATGCCAAAGACGGTGTAGATTTCATGACAGTTCATGCCGGTATCAACCGTTCTACTGCCGCCACTTTTGCTCGCGGCAACCGTAAATTAAATATTGTTTCTCGTGGCGGTTCTTTGCTTTATGCTTGGATGAAATTGAAAAATGCTGAAAATCCTTTCTTTGAGCACTTTGATGATCTGCTGGACATCTGCAAACAATATGATGTCACGTTAAGCCTTGGCGACGCCTGCCGTCCTGGCTGCATTGCAGACTCCACGGACTCCAGTCAGATTCATGAACTGATTACCCTTGGCGAATTGACCAAACGCGCCTGGGAGCAACATGTTCAGGTTATGATTGAAGGACCCGGCCATATGCGTCTGAACGAAGTCGCCGCCAATGTTGCCTTGGAAAAACGCCTTTGCCATGGCGCTCCTTTCTATGTCCTTGGGCCTTTGGTTACCGATATTGCCCCTGGATATGATCATATCACCAGTG
>DOXU01000137.1 GCA_003518885.1 Oscillospiraceae bacterium | reverse complement strand
GTACTATCTGCGCAGCCTGATTAACGTTTCTAAGGAAATTATGGATGCTGCTGCCCGCGAGACAGATGATGTGCGTGCAGTAGTCGATATGGCTGAACAGCGGATTTATGATATCCGGCAAGATCGTCAAGGTGAGGGTCTACATCCTGTTCGCGAGGTTATTTTAGAAACTTACGACCGACTAAAGAAAATTAGTGGGGCCGATAAGAAAGATTTTTTGGGAATGCCGACGGGCTTTTCTGAACTTGATCGCTACATCAAAGGACTAAATCGGTCTGATTTGATCCTGTTGGCTGCCCGTCCTGCTATGGGTAAGTCGGCTTTTGCGCTTAATATCGCACAACATGTTGCGGATGTTGGAGGAAAAGTGGCGTTCTTTTCTTTAGAAATGACACGGGAGCAAAATGTTACGCGTATGCTTTCAGCGCAAGCTCGCATTGAAAATGGAAAATTGCTCACGGGTGAACTTTCAGCGGATGAGTGGGTACGTTTGGCTGAAGGGGCGGATTCGCTTTCAAAATTTCCACTTTACTTCGATGATACATCAGGGGTAACGGTGCCGGAGATCAAGGCTAGATGTCGCCGTATGCGGGATTTAGATTTAGTTATTATTGACTATTTGCAGCTGATGTCCGCAGGCAGGCGGATTGATAACCGTGTCCAGGAAGTTTCAGAAATCACAAGAAGTCTCAAAATTATGGCAAAAGATTTGAATGTACCGATCCTAACACTTTCGCAGCTTTCTCGTGGTACAGAAACACGTACAGGGCATCGCCCGCAGCTTTCTGATTTACGGGAATCCGGCTCCATTGAACAAGATGCCGATATTGTACTTTTTCTTTATCGTGAAGATTATTATGAGCAAAATGAGGAAAACCATAATCAGGCTACTTGCATTGTAGGTAAAAATCGACACGGTTCCACGGGAGATGTTTCCTTGCACTGGGATGGTGCACATACAGAATTTACATCTTTGGAGCGAATTCATGAAAGCGCCTGAGACAGTAAAAAAATTTCATCTTTTAAAGACAGGTGACACGGTTGTAGTTGCATTTTCTGGTGGGGCGGATTCTTCTGCTTTGTTACATTGGTTATGCAAAGAGCGAGATGTGCATAAACTCACTGTATATGCAGCACACATTCACCATGGCTTGCGAGGAAAAGAAGCTGATCGGGACGAGGCTTTTGTACGAAGATGCTGTGAAAAATGGAAGGTATCCTTATTTGTCCTACATGTGGATGTACGTGTGGAGGCAGCTCGTACAGGAGAATCAGAAGAGACTTGTGGCCGTAGATTACGTTATGCCTTTTTGGAACAAAAAGCAGGAGAGTTGCATGCGAAGATTGCAACGGCGCATACATTGAGCGATAGTATAGAAACAGTACTTTTTCACCTTACGCGGGGAACAGGGTTGGCTGGCCTTCGCGGCATTCCGGCCTCGAGAGGAAAAATTATTCGTCCGCTTATTGAGACGACACGTGCAGAAGTAGAGGAATATTGCGCCCGAAATACGCTTTCCTTTGTAACAGATAGTACAAATTTTTCTCATACTTATGCGCGCAACCGTATCCGCTTGGATGTCATTCCTGTTCTCCGTGGAATCAATCCATCATTAGAGCGAACATTTTCTCGTAATATGCGCTTATTCGCTTCTGATGAGGCATTTTTGAGAGAAGAAACAGAGCGTCTTTTGAAAAGGGCCTATATAAAAAGAAATAGACCTTGGGAACAATCGGGTTTTTCCGTATCGATATTAAGAGGTTCTTCTCTGCAAGGGCGAGCACTGACACTCGCTGCTGCACGTGCTACTGGATTTACACCAGAGGCGACCCATGTTGAGGCAATGAAATCGCTTTTGGAAAAAGGTTCAGGACAGATTTCGCTTCATGGGAAGTGGCTTGCAGAAGTGGAGGGAAATCGATTATATTTTTATATTCCTCCGATATCTTTAGAAATTCAAAATTTTTCTGCCCCTTTTGTGCCGGGAAAGACTAAAATAGGGCCCATTTTTCTACAAACAAGTGTTGTTGAGATGGAAAATATAAATAAAATGAAAACTTTTTCGACACACTATTTTAAAAATATTCTAGATTGTGATAAAATAAACGGTAAAGTGGTTGTCCGCACCAGAAAACCGGGGGATTACTACCATCCCGCTTGTCATGGTGTGGGAAAATCATTAAAAAAACTGTTTAATGAGGCGGCAATACCGTTGACATTGCGTGCTTATGTACCCGTAATAGTAGATGATCTTGGAATCATCTGGGTTGGTGGATTTGGACCGGATATGCGTTGTGCGCAATCCGCCTCAACACAAAAAGCATATTTTTGTAAAACAGTTTGGAATGATGGGGAGGATAAAGGCGTTAAGTGATTGAGGACATTGAACAGGTATTATATACGGAACAGCAAATTGCAGAAAGAGTGTCTGTACTGGGCAAACGTATTCACACAGATTATCTTGGAAAAAAGTTGTTATTGATTGGTACACTCAAGGGCGCATTTTTGTTTATGGCAGATTTGGCGCGAGCAATCAATTTACCGATGGAAATCGATTTTATCTCTGCTTCCAGTTATGGAAATGGAACGACGAGTCAGGGCCTTATTCATATTCGCAAAGACTTGGACCATTCTCCCAAGGGGTATCATGCTTTGATCGTGGAAGATATTGTGGATAGCGGGCGCACACTATCTTATCTCACAGAGAATTTGCGCTCACAGCATGTTGCCAGTGTAGAGGTCTGTACATTTTTGGATAAACCATCTGGAAGGGCTGTTTCCTTTGAGCCTAAATATGCCGGCTTTACCATTCCAGGGGGATTTGTAGTCGGTTACGGGATGGATTATGCAGAAAAATATCGCAATTTACCTTTCGTTGGCTTGCTAAAACGAAAGATTTATGAAAAATAGCATAGAATAAAATCTGGTTTTTTTCTTCATGAGTGTGTATAATAAGAGACAGAAATCGGAGCAGATACGATTTTTGGTTTACTGCTGCTGCAGATACGACGAAATGAGTCATTGCAAAATGCATATGATGAGTCCAGCATCGGGGAGTGAGTTTTATTGAGAAAAAATATTCGTGGCGCATGGGTTTATTTAATCCTGTTTGCTGCATTTATTCTGGCTGTTATCTTTTTTGAACAGAGTCAGCCACAGGAGAAAAAAACGGTCTATTCTACGGTTGTGGGATACTTCGAGGACAATAAAGTCAACGATTTCACCCTTGATCTGGGAAGTGGCGAATTAACTGCCACCATTAATCACAATCAGCATCTCAAGTATACAGTGCCGAATGTGAGTTTATTTATTGAGACTATCGAGCCACTTGTTAATCAACATAATACGAAGAGCCCAAATGATCGTATTACGTATGACTACATTGAAGCCTGGCAGGCGCCGTGGTGGTTTAGTTACTTGCCCGTTATTGTATTGATTGTCATCATGATTGTTTTCTGGATGTTTATGCTGAATCAAGCAGGCGGAGCTGGCGGCGGTAAAGTCATGTCGTTTGGCAAAGCACGGGTAAAGCAAGGATCAGACGAGAAGAAGAAGACAACTTTTGATGATGTTGCGGGTGCGGATGAAGAAAAAGAAGAGCTACGAGAGATTGTTGAGTTTCTAAAAAATCCGCATAAATTTAACGAGCTAGGCGCTCGCATTCCAAAGGGTGTATTGCTTGTGGGCCCTCCGGGTACAGGTAAAACACTTTTGGCAAGAGCAGTGGCAGGAGAAGCAGGCGTCCCATTTTTCTCTATCTCCGGCTCTGATTTTGTCGAAATGTTTGTTGGTGTTGGTGCTTCCCGTGTACGTGATCTGTTTGATCAAGCCAAGAAGAACTCTCCGTGTATTATTTTTATTGATGAAATTGATGCGGTTGGTCGGCATCGTGGCGCCGGTCTTGGCGGTGGACATGATGAAAGAGAACAAACGCTCAACCAATTGTTAGTAGAAATGGACGGATTCGGTGCTAATGAAGGGGTCATCATTATTGCTGCGACAAACAGACCGGATATCTTGGATCCAGCCTTACTGCGGCCTGGGCGTGTCGATAGACAGGTTTTAGTGGGCGTTCCGGATATCAAAGGGCGTGAAGCGATCTTAAAAGTACATGCTCGCGGTAAGCCACTGGCACCAGATGTTATCCTTCAAGAAATTGCCAAGACAACAGTAGGGTTTACCGGTGCCGATTTGGAAAACCTGTTAAATGAGGCGGCATTGATTGCTGCACGCAAAAATCGGAACAGTATTGTCATGGCGGATATTGAGGATGCTGCCATCAAGGTGATGGTTGGGCCGGAAAAGAAATCTCGTGCTATTACAGAAAAAGAGAAGCATTTGACTTCTGTTCACGAAGCAGGGCATGCGGTTGTTACACGGTTTTTACCAACGCAAAACCCTGTTCAACAAATTTCCATTATTCCACGTGGACGCGCCGGCGGTTTCACCCTTTCTCCACCAGTAGAGGATAAGTATTACACATCTAAAACAGAAATGTTTGAGGAAATTTGCGTATTGCTTGGTGGTCGTGTGGCGGAAAGTATTGTTCTAGACGATATTTCCACAGGCGCTTCAAATGATATTGAACGGGCCACGGATGTGGCACGTAAGATGGTTACCACCTATGGAATGAGTGAGCGCCTTGGTCCAATTGTTTTTGGATCGGGCCGTGATGAAGTATTCCTTGGCCGTGACTTTGCGCAGACAAGAAATTATTCTGAAACAGTTGCTGCAGAGATCGATAGCGAGATCAAGAGCTTGATTGATTCTGCTTATGAGAAAACAAAAGATGTTCTTCATGCACATATGGATAAACTCAAGGCCGTTGCAGAGTATCTGATGAAACATGAAAAAATGTCTGGTGTAGAATTTGATCGGTTCTTTGTAGATCCGCCCATACCACCTTCTGCAAATCCGCAACCGGCAATTTAACAAATAATTTTTGCATAATAAAAACTGCTTTTCACAGCCTGCTGGCGAGTTGAAAAGCAGTTTTTTAATCGGGCGTAACGGCGCATGTCGTTTGACGAGTACTTGACAAGCTAATGCGGACTACGTTAAAGTAACATTATATGCAATTTTGCGTTTGTAAAAAAATCAGTGTTCTTAATTGTGATAAATCTCTTTTGGAGGCATTTTATGGCCAAAGCTCGGAGTAAAATTTATGTAAATGACAGCATCTCTACACTAAAAGGTGCCGATCGTGTTCGTAAGCGACCAGGGGTCATTTTTGGATCGGATGGATTGGAAGGTTGCGAACATTCCGTTTTTGAAATATTGAGTAATTCGATTGATGAGGCACGCGAAGGCTTTGGTGATCGTATTATCATAACCCGCTTTGCGGATCATTCTATTCAAGTAGAGGATTTTGGACGGGGCGTTCCTGTAGATTACAACCCGACGGAAAAGCGTTTTAATTGGGAGCTCGTTTTCTGCGAACTTTATGCTGGTGGCAAATATAATACACGTGAAGGGGAAAGTTATGAGTTCTCTTTGGGGCTAAATGGGCTGGGTGCCTGTGCCACGCAGTATTCGGCACGCTATATGGATGTTGTTTCCAAGCGAGACGGTATGGAGTATCGTCTGCATTTTGAGCGGGGAGAAAATGTAGGTGGACTGGAAAAGCAGAAAATAAAGGATAAAAAAACGGGGACGTTACAGCATTGGCTGCCAGATTTAGATGTTTTTACAGAGATTGAAATTCCTTTGGCTTTTTTCCAGGATATGCTGAAACGACAGGCAGTGGTCAATCCAGGCATTCATTTTGAACTGCGCGATGAGACAGCAGAGGGGTTTGAAACATACCCTTTCTTTTATGAAAATGGAATTGAAGATTATGTGAAAGAATTGGCGGGAGAAAATGCCTTAACGCCAATCCAACATTGGTCGTGTGAGCGCATCGGGCGTGATCGTAAGGACAAACCAGATTACAAAGTAAAAATTGATATTGCATTTTGTTTCCATAATAGCGCCCAGCGAGCGGAATATTATCACAAT
>DOXU01000044.1 GCA_003518885.1 Oscillospiraceae bacterium | reverse complement strand
CGAATAACAATATACAAAAATTTGTATGTTTGTTAGATGAAAAGACCAGGTGAAGGGGGCAAAACCGGAATACAGCCGGATAAAAGGCATATGGGAAAAATAATCGCGATTGCCAATCAAAAGGGCGGCGTGGGAAAAACAACAACGGCTGTAAATTTGGCAGCAGCACTTGGAGAGATTGGCAGAAAAGTTCTGCTTGTAGATATTGACCCACAAGGAAACGCCTCGAGCGGATTAGGCATCAATAAGAAACAGGTTTCCAAAAGTACATATGATTTATTGGTTGATCAGGCAGAAGCTGATGAGGCACTTGTTCATTCGCCATTTGCCAATGTGGATGTTCTACCTGCAACGATTACATTAGCGGGTGCTGAAATCGAATTGGTTGATACAAAGAGCCGAGAAACCATGTTAAAAAGAAAGCTCGCCCCAATTCGTGATCACTATGATTATATTTTTATTGATTGCCCGCCATCGTTGGGATTAATTACACTGAATGCTTTAACGGCATCAGATAGTTTGATTATTCCGGCGCAGTGCGAGTATTATGCTTTGGAAGGGTTGTCACAATTAATTACCACAGTACGTGTGGTGAAGCGGATGTATAATTCTTCAATAGAAATTGAAGGCGTTTTGTTGACCATGTTTGATGGCAGATTGAATCTTACTGTACAAGTTGTGCAAGAGATTAAAAAGTTCTTCCCACGAAAGGTATACAAGACGGTTGTCCCCCGTAATGTAAGATTATCAGAGGCACCCAGTTTTGGTAAGCCGGTGATTTATTATGATAGTCATTCTCGTGGTAGCCAGGCCTATCGTGCTCTGGCATTAGAAGTAGACGAACAAAATACCAAAAAGGGGACGGCGTAAATGAAGCGGGGGCTTGGAAAAGGTTTGGATGCGCTTTTTGCAGACAATGCGGCGGATGATGCCCGTACACCGGTCACGCTTCCTCTTTCTGAAATTCAACCCAATACAGGGCAGCCAAGAAAAGATTTTGACCCGGAAGCGCTGGCACAGTTGGCGGATTCAATACGGCAGCATGGTATTATTCAGCCATTAGTTGTGCGTCCCGTGGTGGGAATGGATGCTTATCAATTGGTGGCAGGGGAAAGACGATGGCGTGCGGCACGCATGGCAGGGCTTTCCGAAGCACCAGTCATCATCCGTGAAATGGATGATGAAACAGTTGTTGAGGTTGCCCTAATTGAGAACCTGCAAAGAGAAGACTTGAATCCGCTTGAAGAGGCAGAAGGATATCGTCTTCTTCAAGAGGCTTATGGACTAACACAGGATCAGGTTGCGGCAGAAGTAGGAAAATCCCGTCCATCCGTAGCAAATGCAATGCGTTTATTGGGCTTACCAGAGCAGGTGCAAAGATTGGTAAAAAGTGGGCGGCTTTCACAAGGGCATGCCAGAACATTATTGGCACTTGAAAATGAAGAACAAATGCTTGAGCTGGCTCAGATTGTGATGAGTAAAGGATTGTCCGTTCGGGAATTGGAACGTCGGGTTAGACAATATCAGCCAGAAAAAAAGAAAAAAGAAAAAACGCAAAACGTTTTTGCAACACAAGCGGCACAGAGTTTAGAAGAAGTATTCGGCCGAAAAGTAAAAGTAACAACGGGGAGAGGAAAAGGTTACCTCTCCTTGGAATATCATGGGGAAGAAGATCTGCAGGAGCTAGTGAAGCGTCTGTGCGGCGAGTGACCCCTATGTTTTTTCACATTGAGATTTTCATTAACAAAAAAGCAATCATTTTAGAATAGAGAAATAAGAACAGGAAGTGTCTTTCATATGCTCGATATTAAAGAAATACGTAAAAATCCGGAGCGTGTTAAAAACGGAATGCGTGCCCGGAACAAGGACATCGATTTGGATGCCATACTGAAGGTTGATGATTTGCGTAGGAATCTGATCCTGGATACAGACACAATGAAAGCGGATCAGAATAAGAGCAGTAAAAAAATTCCCACCTTGAAAAAAGAGGGAAAGAACGCCGAAGCGGATACCGAGCTTGGGCGAATGAAGGACCTCTCTGATAAGATCAAAAAGAACGACACTCAATTGCGTAAAGTGGAGGAGGAACTTCGCAATCTCATTCTGGCAATGCCCAATATTCCAAATGAAGAAGTTCCAGTTGGTAAAGATGATAGCCAGAATATTGAACAGCGCAAAGTAGGCCAGCCTCGAACATTTGAATTTGAGCCACAGGCGCATTGGGATATCGGAGCAAATTTAGGTATACTGGATCCAGAACGCGCGGCGAAGGTGACTGGTGCGCGATTCCATTTTTACAAAGGGCTTGGTGCGCGCCTGGAGCGCTCAATTATTAATTTCTATTTAAATTCCCATACGGCAAATGGGTACACGGAGATTTTACCGCCTTACTTGGTTAATCGAGCATCAATGACTGGAACGGGACAGTTGCCAAAATTCGAGGAAGATGCCTTCCATGTTGGGAAAGAGGATCTCTTTTTAATTCCAACAGCAGAGGTGCCAGTTACGAACTATCATCGTAATGAGATTTTAAACGGGGAAGACTTGCCTATCAAATATTGTGCATATTCCGCTTGCTTCCGTGAGGAAGCCGGATCGGCTGGACGGGATACGCGTGGCCTTATTCGACAACATCAATTTAACAAAGTGGAGTTAGTTAAATTTGTGCGTCCAGAAGAATCCTATGCAGAATTAGAAAAATTGACGGCAGATGCAGAGGCCGTCCTAAAGGCATTGAAGCTTCCGTATCGCGTTGTTACGCTGTGTACAGGTGACTTAGGTTTTTCGAGTGCAAAGACCTATGACATTGAAGTGTGGATGCCATCATATAATCGTTATGTAGAAATTTCCTCTTGTTCTAACTTTGAAGATTTCCAGGCACGACGTGCTTCCATCCGATACAAAGATGGCCCGCGAGATAAAGCAAAGTTTGTGCATACATTAAATGGATCTGGGGTAGCTATTGGCCGGACAGTGGCAGCTATTTTGGAAAATTATCAAAATGCAGATGGATCCGTGATGGTTCCAGGGGTGTTACAAGAAAGCATGGGAACAGATCGCATTACCGGTATTGAAGCCTAAAGGAAAGGATGCCGGGGTTGTGAAAACGGATCCTTCAAAATTCCCAACGACTTTTCAACAAGGGCCTGTTGAAAGTGTTGAAAACTTTCTTATGCCGCTGAAATTGTCATCTTTTGACATTGGCGCAATGCGAAGAATGAAATATTCTGTAATTCTGCGTCTTTTGCAAGAAGCGGCGGGCCGTCAATTAGAGCGGGCAGGCTTGAGTTATTCTATTTTACGAGAAAAATACGAGATGGTTTTTTTATTAATTCAGGCCGCTGTTAAAATAAAAGAACTTCCCAAGGCGGGACAAAACTTGATTGCGGAGACATGGTTCTGCGGATTAGATGGGGCGCGTTTTTTACGCGGCCTTCGCATCTATGCAGACGGAAATGCTTGTATTGAGGTTGGTTCGCAATGGATAATTGCCAACCCGGATACTCATCGGATAATCCGCCCCTCTCACTTTCCCAACATGGAGGCGTTTCCGATTAAAAAGAATGATCCGCTTCCTGTTTCGTTTGAAAAAATGCAAAAGGGTGCTCTTTTTGAAGAAAATCAAAAATTGGCAACTTTCAATCGAAGGGTCCAGTATTCTGATTTGGATCAAAATCTCCATTTAACCAATGCGGCTTATGTTGATTTACTTTGTGATTATTTTCCAGGGGGATTTTCGGGAAATCAATTTTCTATGTTGCAGATTGAATTTGTAAAAGAGGCACGCTTAGACGAAACAATTCAAATTCGTTCTATTCGCAAAGAGAATCACATACGATATGAGGGGCGGTTAGGAAAGAAAACATGTTTTCTAGCATCTGCTCAATTAATGTGAAATGGGAACTTGCCTTGAAAGAAAGAGCGCTTGCATTTTTAGGCTTAAAAGGGTATAATAAGAACTGTAAGATGTAAGGTTTAAAGAGTGGGGCAACCCACTCTTTTGTTTGTTTAAAGGCCGCCTCGATCTGTATAGGGGGTAGCCAATCTACGCGGAAGGAAAAGAATGGCATCAGGTAAAAATGTTGTGACCCGGGTTGAAGGAATTGCACAGCCAATTGCACAGGATTTGGGCTTATCTATTTGGGATATTGAATATGTCAAAGAGGGCACATCCTGGATTTTACGTATTTATATTGATAAGGAAGAGGGGATAGGCGTTGACGATTGTGAGGCATTTAGCCGCGCAATTGATAAACCGCTTGACGAGGAAGACCCTATTTCACAACAGTATTTTTTAGAAGTCTCTTCACCTGGTATAGAAAGAGAATTAAAAAAAGATGCGCATTTTCAGTATTCCCTGGGGAAAATGCTTCGTGTCCGTATGATTCGGCCACTTACAGATGGTAGACGTGAGATAGAAGGAAAGTTAACAAGCTATGCTGATGGTGTCTTGACGCTGGAAACAGAAGATGGCCCACTGGAATTAAATAAAAACCAAACCGCCTTTATAAAAGCGATGGATGATATGTGGACAGATAGAGGAGGAGACGAACCGGAATGAATGCGGAGTTTTTTGACGCGCTGGAAGCACTGGAAAAGGAAAAGGGCATTCCGGCGGGGCATTTGGCAGAAAAAATTGCTAATGCAATCGCAATTGCTGTAAAACATAATTATAAAACCGGAGATAATACCATTGTAGAGCTAAATCAGGAAGATCGTATCTTTCGTGTTGCTCTGCGTAAAACTGTTTCAGAAACAGTGGAAAATCCGGAATCGGAAATTTTCTTGGAGGATGCAAGAAAAATCAATCCCCATGCGGAAATCGGGGATGCTGTTGATGTAGAATTAGATACGCATGCATTTGGCCGGATCGCCGCACAAACGGCAAAACACGTTATTCGCCAAGGAATTCGTGAAGTAGAGAGGGAACTCATTCGCGACGAAAGTATGTCCAAACAGCATGAAATGATTACAGCGACAGTCTCGCGGATCGATCGATTGACAGGAAGTGCCTATTTAGACCTTGGTCGTGCTGAAGCTGTTATGCCAGTAAATGAACAAATTCCGGGGGAAAACCTGACGGAAGGCCAAATGGTCAAAGTCTACGTTGTTGAAGTGAAAAACAACGAAAAAGGCGTGCGCACATTGGTTTCGCGAACACATCCAGGCATGATTCGTAGGTTGTTTGAATTAGAAGTGCCAGAGATATTTGATGGGACAGTAGAGATCATGGGCATTGCCAGAGAACCGGGTTCCCGTACAAAAGTGGCGGTAAACTCGCAAAATCCGGATGTAGATGCCATTGGTTCATGTATTGGCCCTAAAGGTGGTCGTGTGGGAAATATTGTGCAAGAATTGCACGGGGAAAAGATTGATCTAATTCCATTTGCCCAGGATATTGGACAGTACATTGCTTCCGCCCTAGCGCCAGCGACAGTGGTGAACGTTGATGTTAATGAGAAAGAGCGACGCGCTCGTGTTATTGTCCCAGATGATCAACTTTCTTTGGCCATTGGAAATAAAGGGCAAAATGTGCGTTTGGCTGCAAAATTAACCGGATGGCGTATTGATATCCGTCCGGAGAGTGGTGCAAATGAAGTGGAAGAAGAGCAGGAATCACCAAGAACAAGTATGGCGGCAGCTTTTGAAGCAGCAAAAACTCCAGACGATGAAGTCAATGAGATTTGAACTGATATAAAAGTGCAAGGCGGAGGAAAAGAATGCAGCAGAAAAAAATACCCATGCGCATGTGTATAGGCTGTAATCAAATGCGGTCGAAAAAAGAGCTGGTGCGTGTGGTTCGCAGCCCTGAAGGGAATATTTCGCTTGATCATACAGGCAAAAAACCTGGACGTGGCGCCTATCTCTGCAATAATCCAGAATGCTTGAAAAAAGCGCGTAAAAGCCGACGGTTGGAGCGCGCCTTTCATGGAGCTATTCCTGATGAAATCTTTGAGATGTTGGAAGGGGAGCTTACCCATGGCAAGTAAACTGGAGGGAATTCTTGGCTTCGCACGTCGTGCGGGAAAATTGACCTACGGCACAGATGCTGTACGAAAGGATGTTGCGCTTGGCAAAGCTTACAGCGTTATTCTTTCCGCGGATGCGTCTGAGCGTACAATAAAAGTAATACGCAACACTTGTACAGAGGCAGAAATACCTTGTTTACAGGTGCTCTTAAGTAAACAAGAGCTGGGGGCCTGCATTGGTAGAGGGGATACGGCGGTGGCAGCCGTAATAGATCGCTCGTTTTCTAAAAGGGTCGTTCAGCTGGGCAGTGCAGTACCGAAGGAGGATGATGGCGAATGATCATGAAATACCGTGTACACGAAGTTGCCAAGGATTTGGGTGTTCCAAGCAAAGAGGTGATCAATTTTCTCTCCGAGCATTATACGGAACCACATAAACATATGACTGCTCTGACTGAAGAGGAATTGAATCTGATTTTTGAACATTATACGAAAGAAAAAGAAGTCGAGAAATTCGATGAGTATTTTAATATGAAAAAACCTGAAATGAAAACGACACAACATGTGGCACAGAATACGCAAAGTGCCCATAAACCAGAGGGGAAAAAGGAAACGCATACGCAAAATCATACACAAAGTGCGCCGAAAACGAGCAAGCCTAATACGGCAACTCCATCAGTAGCGCAACAAAAAAATAAAAATCACATCGATAAAAAAGTGCCGCAACAAAAAGTTGCTCCTAACAATACCAAAAAACAAGAGGCTGCGACGCCACAGCGTACGGTGGAACGGACTGTACGTCATGTGGATACGCGTGGTGCACAGGTTGAATTAGATAAATACAATATGCACTATGAGGAAATTACGCCGGATCGCAATAAAAAGGACAATATTCAGCGCAAGCAAAAACTTCATCAGCGTTCTGCAAATCGCCGTCCACGGTATGCCAAGCGCGAAACAGAAGCAGAGAGACTGAAACGTCTTGCCTTTGAAAAAAGCAAAAAAGTTCAGCTTAAAATTAGTATCCCAGATGAGATTTCTGTGGGTGAACTGGCCGCAAGGTTAAAAGTCACCGCGGCGGATTTAATCAAAAAACTAATGGGGATGGGCGTAATGGCCGCAATCTCCGATAGCATTGATTATGACACGGCGGCATTAGCAGCTATGGACCTTGGCGCAAAAGTTGAACATGAAGTTGTTGTCACGATTGAAGATCAATTGATTGACGATAGCGAGGACAAAGAAGAAGATCTGGTTGTACGTAGCCCAATCGTTGTAGTTATGGGGCATGTTGATCATGGTAAAACTTCTTTGCTTGATGCAATTCGTGATAGTGACGTGGCAACAGGAGAAGCAGGCGGTATCACTCAGCATATCGGCGCTTATCGTGTGAAGGTTAATGACAATTATCTGACCTTCTTAGACACACCGGGTCATGCGGCGTTTACAGCAATGCGTGCACGTGGTGCGCAGGCTACTGATATTGCAATTTTGGTTGTGGCGGCAGATGATGGCATTATGCCGCAGACGATCGAAGCCATTAAGCACGCCAAGGCTGCCAATGTGCCCATGATCATTGCCATCAACAAGATGGATAAGCCGGGTGCCACGCCGGACCGCGTGCGGCAGGATCTGTCGCAGCCCGAGATTGTGGTGGCACCCATGGGTGGTGACGCGCTGGCCATTGCAGTGTCCGCACGCCAGCGCCTTGGGTTGGCCCAGCTGGAGGTAGGGATTCTCCTTCCGCCACAAATTCTGGACCTTCAAGCCCATC
>DOXU01000173.1 GCA_003518885.1 Oscillospiraceae bacterium | reverse complement strand
ACCAAAAATACGGCACCCCGGTTTTATAAAAACCGGGGTGCCAGGAAAGAAAAAGAGAAGAATAACCGAAAGGAATTAATTTTATTATACCCCAAACGAAGATTTCTTGCAAGATTTATTCCCTAGGGTGAATATATCCAACTGTTTCTCCCTACTGTATAAGCCAAAATTTCTCACTTTATTTTTGTACTGCAAATACTATAGATCCATAAATTTCCTCGTCCGTAAAAATGCATTATTAACCGCTATTAATTAACGGAGGTGAATGATTTCATGCGAGAAATTCAAGCGAAAACTCTTTGTGCAAAAGTTAAAGAGCTCTTCCTGCAGGCTAATTACCGTATTGGTCCTGATATTCTTTCTGCCTTACATACAGCTTCAGAGAAAGAGCACTCGCCAACCGGAAGAGCAGTCTTGCAGCAATTGATTGAAAATGACCAAATTGCCGCAAATGAAAAAATTGCTATCTGTCAAGATACGGGAATATCTGTCTTATTTATTCATTTAGGGCAAGATGTTCATTTGACTAATGGCAACTTTAACGAAGCCATTCAGCAAGGAGTTAAAGAGGCCTATCAAGAGGGCTATCTGAGAAAGTCTATCGTGACTGATCCGGTATTCGACCGGAATAATACAGGCGATAATACGCCCGCTGTTATTCACGTGGATATCGTCCCAGGCAATCAAATTGAAATTGAAGTTTCTCCCAAAGGATTCGGCAGCGAAAACATGAGCGCTTTGAAGATGTTAACACCTGCCGATGGCGAAAAGGGTGTCCGTAACTTCATCATGGAAACCGTTCAAAAGGCTGGTCCCAATCCTTGTCCTCCTATTGTCGTAGGAGTTGGCATCGGTTCTACTATTGAAATGGCTGCCAAAATTGCCAAAAAAGCGACCATGCGTAAAGTAGGTTCTCGCAATTTCGACCCACGCTATGCAAAAATGGAAATGGAGCTCTTACAAAATATCAACAAACTAGGAATTGGACCTGCCGGACTAGGCGGAAACACAACAGCGTTAGCCGTCAACATCGAATGGCTTCCGGCGCATATCGCCTCTCTGCCCGTTGTAGTAAATATCTGCTGCCATGCTGCCCGACATGCTAAAGGTGTCATCTAAATGAAGGAGGATTCGCGATATGCCTGATGAAAAACGGATTTCCACTCCTTTTTCGAATGAAGACGTCCGTAATCTGCACATTGGAGATCGTGTACTGATCTCCGGTACGATCTATACAGCACGAGATGCCGCTCACAAACGTCTGTTTGAACTACTGCAGAATGGAAAAAAATTGCCCGTCGATCTGAACGGGCAGGTTGTTTATTATGTTGGCCCTGCCCCTGCAAAACCAGGGCATGCTTGTGGACCTGCTGGCCCTACCAGTAGCTATCGCATGGATGCCTACACACCGGCTCTACTCGATATTGGGCTAAAAGGTATGATTGGGAAAGGCATTCGTTCTCAAACTGTTATCGAGTCGATGAAGAAAAACGCCTGTGTATATTTTGCCGCTATCGGTGGAGCCGCAGCTCTAATTGCCAAAAGCATTCAGGCCGTAGAGCCCATAGCTTATGCAGAGTTGGGAACAGAAGCATTGCAAAAAATGACTGTTGTCGACTTTCCTGCCGTCGTCGTCATTGACAGTGAGGGAAAAAACCTATACGAAACTGGTCGTGCAGCTTACTGCCAGTCATGATAAGGAGTGAAAGGATCATCCATGGATATTCGGAAAGAATCATTAAAAAAGCACTATGAATGGAAAGGAAAAATTGAAATCACCTCTCGCGTAAAGGTACAGTCTCGAGAGGCCCTTTCCCTGGCCTACACACCAGGAGTGGCAGAACCATGTTTGGAGATTCAACGTGATCCAGAAAAATCGTTTTCTCTTACACGGCGCAGCAATTTGGTTGCTGTCGTAACGGATGGCACTGCCATTCTCGGACTCGGTGATATTGGGCCAGAGGCCGGTATGCCTGTGATGGAAGGAAAAGCTGCCCTATTCAAAGAGTTCGCTGATGTAGATGCTTTCCCTATTTGTGTACGCAGCAAGGATGTAGAAGAAATTGTGCGCACTATTTATTTGATTTCTGGCAGTTTCGGTGGAATTAATCTAGAGGATATCGCTGCCCCTCGTTGCTTTGAAATTGAAAGGCGCTTGAAAGAAATCTGTGATATTCCTGTTTTTCATGATGACCAACATGGTACCGCTATCGTGGTGGCCGCCGCTGTCATTAACGCTTTAAAGGTAGTCCACAAAAAACTTCCCGAAATTCAAATTGTGATTAACGGTGCTGGATCCGCCGGCATTGCCATCGCCCGTCACTTACTTAACATGGGTGCTCACAATATCATGCTAGTGGATCGCACCGGTATTCTTTGGGATGGCATGGAAAATTTAAATCCCGCTCAAGAAGAGTTGGCCAAACACACCAACCCACTTCACAAAAAGGGAACCCTCGCGGATGCCATGACTGGTTCCGATTTATTTATTGGCGTTTCTGCCCCTCATATCGTCACCGAAAACATGGTGCATTCCATGGCTCCACAGCCAATTATCTTTGCCATGGCAAACCCTACGCCGGAAATCATGCCAGATCTCGCTAAAAAAGCGGGGGTGGCCGTTATGGGAACGGGACGTTCTGATTTTCCTAATCAAATTAACAATGTACTCGCCTTTCCTGGCATTTTTCGCGGTGCATTAGATTGCCGGGCCAAAGAGATCAATGAACCAATGAAAGTTGCTGCCTCCAAGGCGATTGCGTCCATGGTAGGTGACGAACAACTATCCACCGAGTTCATTCTACCTAACGCTTTTGATCGAAATGTTAGCAAAACGGTCGCCCGAGCCATCACGGAAGCGGCACGTCAAACTGGCGTTGCCCGTCTCTAATTTTCACTCCCCTTAAATAAAAGATCCACGGAATTGTTTTTCCGTGGATTTTTTATTTACTGTACGACAAAGAAGACAAATCATAAGGTGTCTCCTGATAAACATAATAAT
>DOXU01000090.1 GCA_003518885.1 Oscillospiraceae bacterium | reverse complement strand
GGGATGCTTATATAAGCATCCCTAATCTTTTATAAGGCCATATTATAATATACGTCTAGCACAAGCAAAACGTGAAGACCAATATGAAGAATTAACACCATCATATTTAACGCCCGCACTTGGATTTTCGGCATTAATCATTTGCCCGCCGCCTACATAAATACCTACATGATCAATACTACCGCCTGAAACGCGGAAGAAAACTAAATCACCAGGTTGAAGGCTAGAACGAGAAACTGAAGAACCATAACCTGCTTGTGCAGCTGCTGAATGAGGTAAACTTATGCCCGCTGCATGTGCATAAACATACTGTACTAATCCAGAACAGTCAAAGACACTTGGACCAGCGGTTCCCATTTTATAAGGAAATCCATCATAATTTCCTGCATAACTCACTACATAAGATGCCGAAGCAAAACCATTAACTGGCGCACTAGTTACTGCCGTCGAAGTAGTAGTTGAACTCTTCGATGCAGATGCCGTTGTCGTAGTTGCAGCCTTAGTTGCTGTCTTTTTCTGAGTAGTAGAGGAATTGGATGGCGTGGTAGAACTTGATTTTTTGGGGGAAACTACCTTTGAAGCAGAACCATTATTAGTAGCCGCTGATGTCTTAGACGATGAGGATTTCGTCGTCGATGCCGAAGACTTACTGCCATCACTATCATTATTGTCATTAGTGCTTGCAGTGTTACCGGTAGATGTTACGGTAGTTTTTGAATTAGTACTAGTAGCAGATCCTTTTGAGGAATCCGAAGAACTGACACCCGTATTAGCGGAAGTCGTCGTAGTGGGTTTTGAGCTCGTATTAACAGTAGACGACTCTTCTGAGGAATCCGAAGAACCGGTATCCGTGTTAGTGGAAGTCGTCGTAGTCGGCTTTGAGCTCGTATTAGCGGTAGATGATCCTTCTGAAGAATCCGAAGAATCGGCATCCGTATTAGCGGGAGCTGCCGCAGCCGTCTTTTGGTTAGTACTAGCAGTAGATTGCTTTGAAGAGTCCGAAATTGCTGCCTGTTGTGTGGTATTCGCTGTTGCCTTGGCATCAGCCTCTGCAGTCTTAGCATCAGCATCAGCCTTCGCTTGTGCCGCAGCCTTTGCAGCAGCAGCTTGCTGTGCAATTTCGGTGTTTATCTGTTCATCCGTTTGTGATGCTGTAGTATTCACAAGCTGAATATTTTGTTGCGTATTATCTACCTGTGCTTGTCCTTGCGAAAGAACCTGTTGTTGCTGCAAAAGCCTTGCATTCAAGATATCCTGTTTAGCAGCCAAGGAACCTTGCGCTTTTACCAAGCTCTCCTGGTCCTTCTCGATTGCTTTTTTATCTTTTTTAATATTTTCTTCTGCAGACTTTAACTCATCGATCACTTTGTCATCGTGTCCCGAAACGCTTTTAACAACTTCAATACGATTTAAAAAATCGCCTACGCCATTTGCATTTAGGAGAACTGTAAGGTATGTCTCATTACCGGAAACATACAACGCTTTCAAGCGCTGTTTTAGCAAAGCAATATTTTGATCAACTCGTTGCTGTAAAGATGCAATATTCTCTTCTTTTTCCTTAATTTGCGTATTAGTGGTATCTATCTGGCTTTTCAATAAACTAAGTTGTTGTTGTGTAGCAGAAACTTCATTGCTAATGGTCGTGACGTTGCCCTGCGTACCTGATACTTGTCCCTTTTGAGAGCTCAATTGGCCTTGCAACGTTTGCGATTGTTGTTGCAAAGCACTATACTTCTGTTTGAGACTAGAAAGGCCATCTGCAGATGCATGAAAAGAACCCATTATCACACTTGCTGATAAGATTGCTGCTGCAGAAACCCGCAGGCTTCGTCCGTGTGCCCATTTATACATGGATCTGTCTTACCCCCTTTTACTTTAGAAGAAATTATTTCCTGAATTAAAACACTTTAATAATAACACAACAAACATAAAAAAGCAACAAAATGTAACATTTGGTTCATCAATTTTACACACTTTATTTGTATTATTCCACAATTTACAATGAAGCATATAACAAAATTTTATAATAAAGTTTGTCTTAATTTTCAATATCCTATAAAATCTAAAAATGCTATACTACACATATACACATAAGGTATATTTTTGATTTTTAAATTAAAATATTAAAATCAATGCATCTGATACATTCCAAATAAGGGGGATATTCATCATGAAACTTGTGATTTTAGAGCCGCTAGGTGTAGAAAAAGAAAAACTACTCTCTATGGCACAAAAGACAACAAACGGAACATTAGAAATTGAATACTACAGCACACGTGCTGAAGACCCCGACACATTAATTGAACGTAGCAAAGACGCAGACGTCGTCGTCCTTACCAATTTTCAATACCGAAAAAATATAATTGAACATTGCCCGAAGTTAAAAATGATTTGCGTCGCATTTACTGGGGTAGACCACGTTGACACGGCTTATTGTCAAGAGCGTGGCATCACTGTTTGCAATTGTGCTGGATATTCAACTGTTGCTGTATCCGAATTGGTCTTTGGAATGCTCATTGATTTATATCGTCACATTATCGATTGCAATCAAGCTGTCCGTTCAGGCGGTACCATTAACGGAATGACTGGAATAGAAATTCAAGGAAAAACATTTGGTGTCATTGGAACGGGTGCTATTGGTCTACGAGTGGCAGCAATTGCACAGGCACTCGGTTGCAACATTCTGGCATATAGC
>DOXU01000249.1 GCA_003518885.1 Oscillospiraceae bacterium | reverse complement strand
AAAGCAGACTCTCGATCAAGCTGAATTTTAAAATCATTATTTGCCATTATAAATTGCTCCTTTCATTGATTTATAGATAAATAATCAGGCGGCGATAAGAGGTTGACTGCAAATCGCCGCCCAATGTCTAGCCAAAGAGGGGGAAGGATCCTCTTAGCTTAGTAAAATTAAGCGGGACGAAATAATGTACCTTGTTTCAATACATCAAGTCGCTTGTCATCCAATTTTGGCGGCGAATTCGTATTAAGCTGGGTATGTGCAAAGACAGCATCAAGCATTGTTGATTCGGCTCGAATCATCTCGCTTGCTGCTAATTTACGAACAACACGTATTTGTGCAGGGCGATCATGTAGGAGAATGTCATCTTTAATAAAATATTTCGCAGCCCAAGAATCAACATTGCGTGCAAAATCTTCAAAGATTTTGTCGGCATCGTAGTTGCCACTTTCATACGCGATACGAACCGAAGATATAAGAGACGTGATTGCTTTACCACGATGTTCATCTGTATTGCCACACGGATTATCATATTGCCAATATGTATGTAACCTTTGATACGCTACCGCTTCATCAGAATGAATAGATGTAAACAAAAACCCATCATTATTAGCAGGATTATTATGATTATCATGTTTAGCATGACTAACATGTTTACCACGATAAGCATGAGAAATATTGGAATTAGTAATATCATCAGAATTTAATTTTTCAAGCCCACCGAGAATAAGAAAAAGTTTGTGACGAGAAGGAAAAAGAAAAGGCGTAGAAATATTGCATAAACCTGATACTTCATCAAAACGTAAAAGATAATCGAAACGCTCAACAAGATTAATTTTTGAAGTAACAGCATCAATCATCGCGTGGAAGAATTTTGGCCAAATAATTATTTGCTTGGGAACGTCAATTAAACAGGCAGTATTACCAAAATAAGCAGCAATTTCATTCGGATCAGCAACTAAAGCACACTGATGACACCAATTCTTAAATTTACTTGATAAGTATTCGTAATTTTCATACCATTTTTGAACAAGATCGACCGAGATTGATGTTCCATTAGGTAAAGAAAAAGATGATCCAGAAGGATCAAGAACATATTGAGAAATAGAACGAATAATTTTTGCATTATAAATTCTTGCACCAGTAGAGGTACGCAATATAATTTCATTCGGATCAGCAAACATTTTTATTTTTTCCTTCCCATATAGAAGAAGGGAGCGTACCGCCTGGATAGTGGTCAAATCGAACAAATCAGCAGTTTATTAGAAAGGGAACCCAGGCGGTACGCAATGCCCTTTCTTTGTTCCCGCCGCGTGTGGATGCGGCGGGGTGGAACGGTATTATCCGTTGCCGTTAAATAAATGTTATCGCGTGTGAAAAGCCATTAAAACCCTCTACGGCTTTCCACTGTATCTACACGTTTGATTAATTTAATCATCACATGTATCGTGAAGTTCTGCAAAACCAAAAGGATTTATTGATAAAACGATGTTCGAAGCCTGATGGATCGAATCGCAATTTGCAGATTGAATCATAAATAGATTTTTAAAGGTGAAATTAATTGTTTCATCTAAATCTAAATCAAGCTCATCACAAGTTCCATAACCATGAGAATCAAAAGATTTAGATAAAAGTTCGTTTTTAGAAACCCGAATAGCAATTGTGTAAATAATTGTATCGTCAGGAGCTAAATTAGTACTTAACAAGTTATAACGTTTTTTAGGATCGAACCAATCAATATAGTCTATCTTTTTTGCACTATCACCATTAGGCAAAAGATACATTTTATTAGTTCGTGCTTCGGATCGCTCAAATGAAAGTCCTGTTACGGTACCAAACGGTTCCACACGAGGAAACCTAATCTGGTCTTGGTTGCTTAGACAAGCAATAGTACTTTCAATACCGCCATGAATATTGTAAGCCGTGTCCGTACCTGAGTTTTTCACAAAAAATTGAAGCATGACAGTATACCAATGTTGTCTAGGGGGATCGGTAACAACAGGATAAGAAGTAAATAAATGCTCTTTTACTGATAGTTCAAGTTGCGCATGGGTTTTCTCATAATATTTCTTATTAGATTTATACGCAGTAAAATCAAAACCACGGGAGCAAAATTGATCTTTAGGATGTTTTCCACAGTCAACATATTTATAAAGTGGATGCGACGTAAGATCATACTTTTTATCCTTAAATGGATTAGCACCAGAGATAAGAACTAAACATTCATCAGATGGCATCTTAGCAATTTCGGAAGCCTGCATGAGAGCGCGTCCATGTTGGGCTATTTGTTGAGACCAGGATGCTTGGGTTGCATGGGTTTTAGAGGTGTTGTCAGTCGTTACAGTTTCTTGGCCCATTTGTTCTTCGAGCTTTTTGTTTGTCTCACCAGATTTACCACCAAGGAAGATCATTGTGTCACAACAATCAATAATTGTCGCAGCATCATCGTTGTAAATACTTTTAAGCTGATTTAATGATTGGAGAACCATTGTTATACCGATATTGTAACTACGTACAACTGAAATAGTTTTTTGAAGATTTGGTACAAAGAAATTTGCAGCTTCATCGAGAAGTAGATCGACACCAACGGGTAGCGCTCCCCCATTTTCACCATAACGAATGGTAGCTCTAACAGTTAATTGGTTAAGCATCTGCCAAATAAGTAAAGCAAATAAAAAGTTAAAGGTACTATCTGTTGCTGAAGGAATTGCGTAACAAATCATTTTTTGATCGCCAAATTTATCAAGTTCCATTTCGTCGTCACTCAATACTTCTTTAACTTGCTTTGTACGCAATGGAGCAAGACGGACTTTGCATGAAATGAAAATTGATTGTAAGGTTTCTGCGGCACCAGACTTGAACGAATTATATGCCAAAACTGCTGGATGATTGGGCTGAGGAACGTGTCCAGAATCTTTCCACGGATCAGGCAAAGAATACGTTCCGTATTTCATTGACGTTCCCTCTTTTAAAGGCCCAGAATCGGTTGTAGGAGGAGAATATTTTTTCCCTGTCTCTAGTTCCAAAAACAATATATCGAGGCCTGAGAGCGCACCAGATTGTGTGTCAATCTCGCCTAAATCAAGAAGCTCACAAAGGGTAATTAAATTTCTATCT
>DOXU01000004.1:3505-4767 GCA_003518885.1 Oscillospiraceae bacterium | reverse complement strand
CTTTTATATAATCAGCGTATTATACTGAATTTAATTTTAGAAAGAGCTTGGAGAGAAATTTATTTTTAAATGATTTAAAAATAAAGGAATTGATCAAAAGAGAAACGAAACGAGATGGTTTGTTTGAAAGGAGTTTTTATGATGAGTACGGTTCCGGAATTATTCGGTACACTGGTTTTTAATGATTCGGTTATGAAGGCGAGACTGCCCAAGGATACCTATCAGGCTTTAAAAATGACCCGCGAAAATGGGAAGCCATTAGATCCCCAGGTGGCAAATGTGGTAGCAAACACCATGAAGGATTGGGCGGTAGAAAATGGCTGCACCCATTTTACACATTGGTTTCAGCCGATGAATGGACTCACCGCGGAAAAGCATGACAGCTTTATTTCTCCCGTGGCAGGCGGAAAAGTGATTATGGAGTTTTCCGGTAAGGAATTAATTAAAGGGGAGCCTGATGCTAGTTCTTTCCCGAACGGCGGTCTGCGCTCTACCTTTGAAGCGCGTGGATATACTGCTTGGGATCCTACCAGCGACGCATTTATCAAGGATGGCAGCCTTTGTGTTCCCACTGCTTTTTGCTCTTATGGAGGGGAAGCACTTGATAAAAAGACACCGCTTCTGCGTTCCATGAATGTTATTAATGAACAGGCTCTGCGAATTTTACGGCTGTTTGGCGATCAAAAGACACAGCGTGTAAATGTGACTGTAGGTGCGGAGCAGGAATATTTTTTGATTGATCGAAAATTGTTTGAAGAGCGTGAAGATCTCATTTATACCGGACGCACACTTTTTGGTGCCATGCCGCCAAAGGGGCAGGAGATGGAAGATCACTATTTTGGTGTTATTAAACCGCGGGTCTCCGCCTTTATGAAAGATTTAGATGAGGAATTGTGGAAATTGGGGATTCTTGCAAAAACGAAGCATAACGAAGTTGCTCCCGGGCAGCATGAGTTAGCCCCGATTTTTACGACTGTGAATGTGGCAACTGACCAGAACCAGCTGACAATGGAAATTATGAAAAAAGTTGCGGCAAAGCATGGGCTTTCTTGTTTGCTGCACGAAAAGCCGTTTAATGGCGTGAATGGGTCCGGCAAACACGATAATTGGTCATTGAGTACCGACCGTGGAACCAATCTTTTGGAGCCTGGAGATTCTCCACGAACGAATGCACGCTTTTTACTGCTTTTGACCGCAATTATTGAAGCAGTGGATACACATCAGGATCTTTTGCGCCTTTCCGTTGCAAGTGCAGGGAACGA
>DOXU01000004.1:0-3340 GCA_003518885.1 Oscillospiraceae bacterium | reverse complement strand
GGCAAATCCGTTTTGACAATTGGCGTGGATGTATTGCCCAATTTGCCGAAAGACGCGACCGATCGTAATCGTACTTCTCCTTTTGCATTTACTGGAAATAAGTTTGAGTTTCGTATGCTTGGTTCTACCGTTTCGATCGGCTGTCCAAATATGATTTTGAACACCATCGTTGCCGATGTGCTTTGCAAATATGCAGACCGGCTGGAAAAGGCGAAGAATTTTGACTATGAATTAGAGCATTTGATTCGTCATGCGTATCGGGACCATAAGCGGATCGTTTTTAACGGCGACGGATATACCGAGGGATGGGTAAAAGAAGCCGAGAAACGTGGATTGCTGAATCTCGCGACTACAGCTGATTGTATGCCTCTTTACAAAAAAGAAGAGAACATTAAGCTGTTTGAAAAGTATGGAGTTTTATCTCGTATGGAGGTTTGCTCCCGCTGCGAGATTCAGATGGAAAACTATAACAAACAACAGCATATTGAAGCTCTGACAATGGAGGATATGATCCAAAAACAGATTTTTCCTGCAATGTGCAGCTATATGAAGATGCTCTCTGAAGAAATTTCTTTAAAAAAGCAGATCGGAGCAGAAATTTCTTATGAAGTGGAGGAAACTCTGCTCAAGAAGCTTTCGAGTTTGTCAGTGAAACTTTTCCATGAGCTGGAAGCTTTAAAGAAAGCGGTCTCTGGAGAGCAGAAAATTACGGATGTAGAAAAGCTCTGCCGGTATTGTGCAGATGTACTTTTGGTGCAGATGGAAAAAACTCGGGCAGTTGCCGATCAGATAGAACCGCTAGTTGGTAAGACCTACTGGCCCTATCCATGCTATGGGGATCTTTTGTTTTCTGTAAATTAAATAGACGCATTTTATTGAAAAAAGAGAGGGAATACAAAGCCAAAAAACGACTTTGTATTCCCTCTCTTTTTTATATTCTTTTAAAGGGTGATAAAATCCAGCTTTCCCGGGGGAAATTCTTTTCGGACTTTTTCCTGAAAAGTAGAAGGCGGCATATGCATATATTCTTTAAATGCTTTTGTAAAATGGGATTGATCATAGTAACCGCAATCCTGTGCAACATCAACAATGGGCATGCCTGGGTGTTCAATCATCGTCCGCAGTGCATTTTGAAAACGAATATTTGCCAAAACTGTTTTAGGGGAAAGCCCAACATGTTCTGTAATCACTTTTTGAAGATATCGGGCACTGTAGCCGGTTTGTTCCTGCAGTTCAGAAATTCGGATATTGCCGTGCTGCATCAGAGCATCATGCATCATATTTTGGATTAAAGCAGAAGTTTCCCGCTGCTTTGTACGGTTTTCCCATTGAAGAATAAAATTTCGCAGATATTTGATGCGCTGCTCAAAAGTTTCGGAGTATGCCATTTGTTCTAAAATGGACCCCGGCTGCAGAAGATCATCCAATGGAATTTCTGTATCCGCAAGTTCATTGCTGGGAATTCCAAAAATTCTGGTGAATTCTCCTGGAAAGAATTGGCAGGCAAAAACTTGCAGCATTCCGTAAAGGGGAACTTTTTTGCTTTGATTCAATGTGCCGCAGCAGATAGCACATGGATTATTTGGATCAATAGAAAATAGAATTCCAATCAAACCAATTCCAGGAACACAACTTAATCCATCTGTTTTACCGGTATTTTTCAGCTCATGCACAACCGCAATGGGTGTGCCGTTGTTTCCTTCGGCCAAAAGGCTTTTATGGCTTTTTTCTGCATCCCAAAACGGTTGAACGGATACCATTGTACGGAAATCCGTCCTGCTTTTGTCCATAGTGCTCCTCCTTAATTCTTCCGGTTTAAAATTGGCGGAAATATGTTCTGCTTTTTACAAGGTGTTGTTCTGATTTTTACAAGTTTTTGTGGACTTTACATGATATTATGGTGGCACGATAGACATAAAACAAAATTACCTTATAAAAAAATTGTACAAATCAGTGGTTTTATAAGGAATCTTGGAATCTCGATTTCATTATAAGCGTGGATTTAATAAACGTCAACTCAAGATTACAAATTTTATGTTAGATCAAAAACAGTCACTTTGGTACGGCGGCTGTTTTGATAGATAGAAGAAAAAAATGAAGGAGGATGTATATGGTTACTACAATTACATGGATCATTGTCTTTGTCTTGATTGTAGGAATTGGTATGTTTGCAGGAAAATCGATGTCCAATTCCAAAGAGTGGTCAGGCGGAGACAAAACACTCAGTGCAGTCGGAGTCGGTTGTGTTTTGGGAGCATGGCAGATCGGAGGCATGAGTATTGTCGGTGCGGCTCAGAATGGCTATACGATGGGAATTGCAGGTTCATGGTATTCGCTGGCAGGTGGAATTTATCTGCTGGTTGCAGCGCTCCTTGCAAAAACTTTGCGTGACAAAATGCCGGGGGATTCGGTACCAACTTATTTAGCAAGTCGTTTTGCCACCAGCAGTTCCAAGCTTTATTCTTATGTTTGGGTTATTCTCGGATTTTTGTACATTCCGGTTCAGCTTAAAACAGTTGCTTCAGTGATCCAGATTGCAGTACCAAATTTGGATATGAACGGGGCCATTGTTCTTGGATTGGCAATTGCTGCTGTTTATACTGCATTCTCAGGGATGAAAGGTGCAGCATCCGTCGGAAAAGTGGTTTGTATTGGAATTTATGTACTTTTGGTTGGATTTGTGGTAATTGTTCTGCAGCGCTTTGGGGGATATTCGGGCTTGGTTTCCTCTTTGCCTCAAGGATACGGAGAACTCAGCAGCATGCCGACGCAAAAATGGGTTGGATGGTTGCTTTCCGGTATTTTGTCCTCTGTTGTTATGCAGTCTGTTCTGCAGCCGATCATGGCGGCAAGAGATGCGAAAGCAGCGCGCGGAGGCTGCATTATCGGCTATGTATTTGCGGCTCCAATTTGCATTTTCACCGCAATTATTGGCATGATAGGGGCTGCTACTACCGGTGATTTGGGAAATGGCGCAACCGCTTTTGCGTGGACTATTAAGGAATATACCAGCCCAGTTATGGCAGGCGTTATTTTTGCAGTTGCTACTATGATTATTGCAGCCACAATGGCTACTATGATGATGGCAACAGGAACAATTATTACAAATATTTATAAAACGCAGATCAATAAAGAAGCTTCTGAAGACAAAATGTTGAAAGTTTCCCGCTATGGCACTTTGATCTTTTCCGTTTGTACGTTGCTTCCTGCTTTCTTACTGCCCAGCGCAGCTTTGACAACAACTTTCCAGATCTTGATTCAATGTTCTACCGGCCCGGTAAGCTTTTCTATTCTTGCCGGTTTGCTTTGGGAACGTACGACAAAACAAGCGTCTATGGCC
>DOXU01000159.1 GCA_003518885.1 Oscillospiraceae bacterium | reverse complement strand
TTATTCTTATGTTTGTCTTTCATCTCCTCTGCCTTTTACTCGGATTAATTTTAGTGAAAATAGGGAGAATTTCTTCCCAACAAGCAGGGACCTGGCTCCTCGTCTGTATGTTTTCCAATAACGGCTTCATGGGGTTTCCCCTCGCTCAATCTATTTATGGAAACGACGGTCTTTTTCTGATGGCTGTTGCCAACGTCGTCTCTAATTTTCTGATTTTTTCACTCGGCATTAAGTTGCAAACACATGGGCAAGCAACGGGGCACATCGGTGGTAGACAACTTTTTTATAACGACATCAATATCGCTGTCATTATTGGTCTCCTTTTTTATCTTTTATCATGGCGGCCACCCGAAATTATCATGACCGTGCTCAAGGATGTCAGCAGTCTAACCGCTCCACTTTCCATGATTGTAGTAGGACTATCCATGTCGCGTTCCAATATCCGTAAGATATTTGCAAATAAAAAAATTTATCTGTTAGCCTTTACTCGACTTCTACTCATTCCTATATTGACGATTGGTATTTTAAAAGTCTCTCCACTGGGCCTGCATGGACTTCTTCCCCATCTTCTCATTCTAATTTCAGCCTTGCCATCACTTTCGGCCGTCTCTATGATCGCAGAAACTTACCACACCGATACGGAAACCCCCGCACAGGCAATTTTTATCACCACTTTGTTCAGTCCCGTAACCATTCCGTTGATTATGTTATTGGCCGGTAAATAGCCGCTTCTCTTCTAATCTTTAGATTTCGAAAAGTTTTTATCTGCTTTTCCAAGTACCATACGCATGGAATTTCCTGGTGAAAATACTTGTAATTTATATAAGTATATAGTAAACTGGCAATATGCTGTCATTATTTATACAACTGTGTAGATATTAACAAGTACGGATTCGCTCGCCCATATGGGTAAAGATTGTGGCTTTTATAAAGAAGAGAAGGGGAGCATTAATTTGCTGTTAAGTATTATCGTGCCCTGCTACAATGAGGCACCTGTTTTAGATCTTTTTTTCAATCGCACTTCTGCTGTAACAAAGCAACTACAATGTGATTGCGAATTTATATTCGTCGATGACGGGAGTGCAGACGACACTTTACCCATCATGAAGAGATTAGCTTCTGAAAATCAAAATGTTTTTTATTATTCATTTTCTCGCAATTTTGGAAAAGAAGCCGCCCTATTAGCTGGCTTGGAAAACTGTAAAGGTGATCTTGTTGTTGTAATGGATGCCGATTTACAAGATCCGCCGGAACTATTGCCAAAAATGGTGCAGGCAATCGAAGAAGAAGGGTATGACAGCGTAGGGACTAGACGCGTCACACGGGCTGGTGAACCCCCCATTCGTAGCTTCTTCGCTCATCAATTTTATAAACTCATTCGCAGGACATCAAAGGTAGATATTGTAGATGGTGCCCGTGATTACCGAATGATGACACGTACTATGGTAAATGCTATCATCTCCATGCAGGAAAGACAACGCTTTTCCAAAGGTATCTTTGGTTGGGTTGGCTTCCATTCAAAATGGATTGAGTTTGAGAATGAACCGCGTGCAGCTGGCGAAACAAAATGGTCCTTTTGGAAACTTTTCACTTATGCGCTAGATGGATTAATTAACTTCTCCACCGCTCCCCTTCGGGTTGCCTCCGTTGTTGGTTTCGTCATTTCCATTTGTTCCTTTATCTATCTACTCATTATTATCTTCAAAACTCTTATTTTAGGTATTGATACGCCGGGCTATGCTTCTATGATCGTTACAGTTTTACTTCTTGGTGGCATTCAATTGATAGCCATTGGCATTTTGGGCGAATATCTTTCACGCAACTATCTTGAAACAAAACACCGCCCTGTCTATATTGTACGTGAACAAAATCTTCCTGAAAAGACCTCCGACTGACAAGTTGAAGAACTTCCTGTTAAAGTTTTATAGTCATTGTTCTAATTAGAAATAAAGAGTGGCATTAAGTAGTTTTTATACTTAATGCCACTCTTTATTTTTGGTATAGGCAAAATCAAAGAAAATAAATTTTTTGATCACGAAAGCCTATTTTTAAAATCCTGGTAATCAAACCGGTGTAGAATGCGAGCATCTTTTCCCTGTTTACAAATCGCAATGGATGGAAGTGCGATTCCGTTAAAAGTATTATTCTTAACCATACTGTAAATAGCCATATCACCAAAAATCACATGATCCCCTGGCCTCAATTTTTGGTCAAAAGCATAGTCTCCGATACAATCCCCCGCCAGACAAGTTGGCCCCGCCAAGCGATAGGTGTATTGCTTCTCTCCCGGTTTTGCAGATCCTAAAACAGGTGGCGTGTAAGGCATCTCCAACACATCTGGCATATGACACGCAGCAGAAGTATCCAAAATAGCAATGTCCATTCCATTGTGAACAACGTCCAATACTTTACTGATGAGATATCCGGCATTTAACGCTACTGCTTCACCTGGCTCCAGATATACTTGTACATCATATTTTCTTTGTATATGTGTGATACAATCCTCTAATGCTTGCAAATCGTAATCCGCACGCGTAATC
>DOXU01000003.1 GCA_003518885.1 Oscillospiraceae bacterium | reverse complement strand
CCCAGACAGCCAAGCTCATAACTGAGACGAAAGACTTGATCATAGTTTGGAATTAAAGACGAACGGTATGGCTGATGAATTCTATCCTCCACTGCAACCCGGAGATTTTCGAGATTTCCGGAAAACAAAGATGCTGTCATTAATGCGGATCTTGATAAATTATAAATTGCGTCCTGTCTGCTATAGGTATCCGGTAAAACAGACCGCGCTTTTTCCGTCTTCAACTCAAACGGAGGAATAAAAAGCACAAATCGAATTTTATCACACACTGGAACACTGACGCTGTAGACTTTTCCGGCTTCAATTGCAGAAGCTACTAAGCCGCCTTCTATCGCCGGTGCAACATTATCTGGGTGTCCTTCAATTTTTGTTGCCAGACTAACCAGTTCCATTTGGTTCATCGGAGAGCCCAAAAGTCTGTTGGCTCCTGCTAATCCTGCCACAATGCAGGCTGAGCTGCTGCCAAGTCCGCGCGCCATTGGAATATTATTTAGCTGAACAATTTTTAATCCCGGCAGCTTATGCCCGCACTCTTCATAAAGCTGTTTTGCCGCCCAAAAAATCAGATTGGTTTCATCTTTCGGCACATCGACGTCATCTTTGCAGGAAATGTCGATAGAGTCCGATTCTTCCATCCATACCGGATTATATAAATTCAAGGCGATCCCCAAGGCGTCAAACCCAGAGCCAAGATTGGCACTAGTCGCCGGTATCTGGATTCTGATCATTTTACCGCACATCCTATCTCTTATACTATGCATTCATCACATATCGCCCACTCGAATTGTATTTTGAAGTTCTATTCCTGCTTTTTTAAGCACAATACATTTTTTGCGGAATTCATACCCCTGCATCACATCCGAAGTAAATGCAAATTCCCCTAGTGGTGCATTCTTTCTTTTTAAATGTTCCAATATTGGAAATTCTTTTGTCGCAAGGGCAAGACCTTTTTCCGCATCTTCATTATATTTTGCACAAACATAAAATGCGCGGGTATCCTTTGTATAATCATCAATATAATCCGGAGAACCGGCATCCCAGAATAAATATTTTCTGGCTTTTAAATGCTTTACACAATCAATGACGTCTGCCACTACTGCACTTGCAGTCGGCAGCTTTCCGGCGCCTTTCCCATAAAACAAAACGTCCCCAGTTGCGTCGCCGCGCACCATAATTGCATTAAAAACATTATCAACTGTAGCAATTTGGCTATCAGAAGGAATAAACATTGGACATACAATGATTTGCAGGCGTCCGTTATCTTCTTTCTTCACTTCGCCAATCAGCTTAATGACTCCATGCCAAGAATCCGCGTATTCCACGTCAGTCTTACGAATCTCAGTAATCCCCTCCGTGTGAACTTGTTCCGGATAAACTGGATGGCCATAAGTCAAAGAAGCAAGAATGCAAATTTTACGGCAGGCATCCATGCCTTCAATATCTGCAGAAGGATCATGTTCCGCATAGCCGAGCTTTTGCGCCAGCTTCAGTGCATCTTCAAAAGACATATTATCATGGAACATCTTTGTCAAAATAAAGTTAGTCGTTCCATTTAAAATACCGCAGATTCCAACCACATCATTTGCAGCTAAGCACTGACTGATCGGCCTTAAAATCGGAATACCGCCTCCGACACTTGCTTCAAAAAGAAAATTCAAGTTTTTTTCTTGAGCAATTTTGAGCAGCTCTGCTCCTTTTGAAGCAACCAACTCCTTATTGGAAGTAACAACGCTTTTCCCGGCTTCTAAAGAACGGCGCACATACTCATACGCCGGGTTTAACCCGCCGATCGCTTCGACAACAATTTTAATATCCGGATCATCCACGATTTCATCAAAAGATTTCGTAAATTCTCCCTGAAGAGAACTTTCCGCACGATCTCTTCTGACTAGGATGTATTTAACATTAATTTTTTCTTTTGCGCGATGCGCAATGCTGTCAGCGTGTGTTGTTAAAACTTCCACAACGCCGGAACCAACAACGCCATATCCAAGAACCGCTATTTCTATCATTCGCAAAGCCCCCTCAATCTGCATAATCATTAAAGGCTAATTTTAGACTTAACTTTTATAGTTTATCATGTTTTTCTACAACTTTCAACTAATTCACTTGATTTAAGACGAAGAAAAAGAACAGGCAGATACCATAAGAAGTACCTGCCTGTTCAATCATAAAAACATAAGTTTATGCTCGATTAAGCCCCTAAAAGTTAACCCGATAAAGAAGATGTAGGGGCTTTCGATGAAGAGGGTACTTCCGAAGAAGGAGATGGCGTAGACGAAGTCGGCTGCTCATGACTGCTTGAGCCCGAATTTGGTGAAGTAGAACTTTGGGGGCTGCTCGTTTGAGTCTTTGAGGATGTTTCAGATGAGCTGGAAGAGCTTATCATAGAAGACGTTTCGCTATTCCCCTTATGATCACTCCCCCCATTACAAACTGCCGGAAGATTGTTTTTATCATAATAGCCGATTGCAGTATCCGTACAGGAATCGCCAGCTAAAAGGCCGCTGCTCTTACAATACGTTCGTTCTACAATATTGGGATCCAAGTCAAAGGGAACTGCCGTCTGGCCGGAAAGATACTGCGAAATTAAGGAGCGCCAAATCTGCTTGCAGTATTCAGTCTTCCAACTGATATCTTTCATCTGTTCATAACCACTCCAGATACCTGCAACAACTTTAGGTGTTCCTCCAATAAACCAGCTATCCGGCGTTGCACTGCCCATGTTACTGGTACCGGTCTTACCAAAAATCTGCCAGCCGCTGATTGCAGCAGCTGTACCAGTACCGCCGCTTACAACAGACTGCAAAATATGATTCATAATTCCAGCCGTTGTTCCTTTGATTACCTGTTCACTGGATTCACTACGGTTGTCCTGGATAATATTTCCGTCATGATCTTCTACATAATAGAAAGTATAAGGTTTAAAATATTTTCCGTTGTTTCCAAAGATTTGGAAACCAGCTGTCATTTCCTTAACTGTTACACCGCGGGTTTGTCCGCCAACTGCCATAGCAGCAATATTATTATCCGATTGCTCCAAGGTGGTAAAATGAAGCTGATTTACAAGGAAATTATAGCTTGTAGTTGGCCCCATGGTATTACATACCTGAGCGGAGCTAGCATTATAAGACCATTGCAAAGCTTTCTGTACCGGTGTCCAACTATGAAACGTATTATCTGCGTTGTTTGGTCCGGATTGTCCTGGTCCAAAATAATTATCCAAAGGCTTATCATTAATTAAAGTAGACTAAGTAATTGGTACATTGTCATATTTTACACCCTGATCCATTGCCGGTCCATAAACTGACAACGGCTTAATGGAAGAACCGGACTGCCTCTGCGTATCCGGTGCAAAGGACTGCACCATATTGCCTTCCTTTTTATTTCGGCTGCCCAAAGTTGCAAGGACACGTCCCTGATAGTCCATCGCATAAAAGCCCAACTGCATCTGCTGATCGCCGCCGAAAAGGTCATCACGGAGGACATATTCCTCGGCTGATTTTTGGAAATCGCAATTTTCGGCCGAATAAATTTTATATCCGCCATGATAGAGCTTGTCCACAGCCGTATCATAATTGATATTATACTTATCCATCAGCATGTTGATCACATCACCGACCAGAGCTTCTGTATACCAATCCCATGTCTGATTATTATTGCCCTCTGCTGAATAGCCAACAAAATGCATATTCTCAGATTCCTGCATTGCTTGCGTATATTCATCGTCGGTAATCAATTTTTGATCATGCATTGCTCCCAATACGGTCTGCTGACGTTCCTTATTACTTTCGGGATTAATCAACGGAGAATATTTAGAGGGGTTCTGCGTGATTCCTGCAATACTGGCGCATTCTGCAATATCACAGTCTTTAATGCTCTTGCCAAAATAAAGTTTTGCTGCCGCTTCTACGCCCTGTGTCCCTGAACCAAAGCTAACATAGTTAAGGTAGGCTTCCAGTATCTGTTCCTTACTATACTGCTTTTCGAGATTCAGAGCACGAAAAATTTCTTTTACTTTTCGCGTCAGACTGACTTCATCGTAATTTGTAATGTTTTTAACCAACTGCTGTGTAATCGTAGAGCCGCCATAACTGTCATTTTGAAGCAGATGAACTGCTGCACCGGCTGTACGCACCCAGTCTACGCCGCTATGTTCCCAAAAGCGCTTGTCCTCAATTGCCACCATTGCATTTTTCATGTTGTCGGGAATATCGCCATAGTCAACCCAAACCCGGTTTTCATCTTTATAAAGAGTTGTTAACTCAACCGGATTATCGGGATTATCCCCTTCTCCATTTACATAAATAAAGCTGGTGTAATTCAATTTTAAATTTGTCAAATCAAAATCGACTTTTTCATTTCTCATGCTCATGATAAACGAAAAAAGGGCGATTCCTAAAATGACACCGGTAATCAAGCAAATTGTCAGAATTGTAAACAACGCTTTTAAAACAATTCTTCCGAACGATTTCGCCGTCGCGGCTGGAGTATGATCCACGTTCCCCGCAGACACATACTGATCCGTATCCGGTCTCTTCATAGGGACACCTCCTGAAATTGCAAACAAAATCTAATTCATTTCATTAAATATAGAATAATTTTCCAAATCAGGTACAAACTACTCAGGAGGTGATTTCTACCATGAAGAAGCGGGATATTCTCCTGATCGTTTTTTGCTGTGTAACCGCCGTCTGCGGTGCTGCAATTATTTCGGTCTTCAAGCAGCCTGATTCTCAACCTTCTACTAACCTATTTGTATATTCTAGCGCAAATACATCGTCAAGTCAAGAAAGCCTCTCGCCAATTTATGAAAGTAGCAGTACCGAATCTGATCTGACGGTGATGTATCGGCTACAGTCTTATCAAGGCCATATTGGTGT
>DOXU01000006.1 GCA_003518885.1 Oscillospiraceae bacterium | reverse complement strand
CCTTATTTTTATCTGACTTAATATAACTTAATTATTTACAAGTATATTATGTAGGTGATATAATAATCTTGGTATCAGACCAGATTATTGTAATTGAAAGGAAGTGCTTACATTGAAAAAGTATGTTTGTAGTGTTTGCGGATATGTTTATGATGAGGCTGCGGGATATCCAGAGGGTGGTATTGCTGCCGGTACAAAATGGGCAGATGTCCCTGATGATTTTGTTTGCCCAAGCTGTGGCGTAGCCAAGGATTTATTCAACGAAGAATAAAAACTAAATACCGCAAAGGCCCGTGCGGCAGTTGGCATCAGGTCAATTTGTTGCACGGGTTTTTCTTATGAGCTGTTATTTTCCCCTGCCTTTTTCAATTTTTTGTTAAAATACAGGTTGGAATAAAATGAAACTGAAAGAGGTGTCCGTAATGGATGTTACGCGTGTAAGTGAAAATGTGTATTCTATTGGGGTGTTGAACCCTAATGTTCGTATTTCCGATGTCATTGTACCGACAGAATGCGGAACTACTTATAATTCGTATTTAATTAAAGGTGAAAAAAACATCTTGATTGATGTGACACATCCGCGCTTTTTTGATGAGTACATTGAAAATGTACGCAGCGTAGTTGATCCTTCCAAAATTGATTATGTTATCATGAATCATAATGAGCCGGATCATTCTGGTTCATTAGAAAAACTTTTGGAGGTTGCGCCACAGGCTCAAGTTTTATCTTCTACGGCTGGCTGCATTTATCTACGTAACATCTTAAATAAAAAAGATGGTTATCGTGCGGTAAAGGAAGGGGAAACGCTGGATATTGGCGGAGGTAAAGAGCTTCGCTTTATGATGGCACCTTTCTTGCATTGGCCGGATACGATGTTTACCTATTTTGCAGCGGAAAAAATGATTTTCACCTGTGATTTTCTTGGCGCACATTATTGTGAACCGAGGATGATTGACAAGTATATTGACAATTTGGGTCAATATGAAAAATGCTTTAAAACTTATTTTTCTGCCATTTTTGGTCCTTTTAAACCCTATGTTTTAAAAGGTTTGGAAAAATTGAATTCTGTGGAAGCGGATATTGTTTGCCCAAGTCATGGTCCAATTTTGACAAAAGGAAATCAACTTGAACGTAGTAAAGAGTTGATTAAAGAGTGGAGTCAGCCTGAGACACACAATAAAAAATACATTCCAATTTTCTTCTGCAGTGCATACGGTTATACAACACATTTAGCTGAAAAAATCTCTGAGGGGATTAAGAGTGTCATTGCGGATGCCGATGTGGAAATTATGAATGTGAATGAGCATCCATTGGATGAGCTTGCAGGCAAAATCAATAACAATGATGCATTTTTACTTGGTTCTCCAACAATTAATAAAAATGCTGTTCCTCCGATTTGGAATCTGCTTTCTACTGTTGACGTGATTAATATTAAAGGGCGTCATGCCTCTGCATTTGGCTCATTTGGCTGGAGTGGCGAAGCAGTTCCAATGCTCTTGGATCAGTTGAAAATGATGAAACTTAATGTTTTTGAATCTGGTTATACTGTCCGCTTTGTTCCAACAAAGGAAGATGATCAAGCGGCATTTGACTTTGGCAAGCGTTTCGCTCAACAGTTGTAAATTTAAAGAGAAAGATAAGGCGGAAACGAACTTCTGGATCTCTTAACAGTTTATTCATTGCATTTATGATGGATATTTTGTAAAATATAAGAACAGATTAGAGAGGCGCTCTTTAATAGGGGTGCCTTTTAATAAGTAATAAGTACATAAAGTCAGGAAGGGAAATTGTTTGTTCGGCTATATCAGGCCTTTTCAACCCGAATTGAAAATGCGGGAATATGAGGCTTATCGCTCTGTTTATTGTGGTTTGTGCCACACATTGGGTAAACGTTACACATTTATAGCCCGTTTTTTTCTAACATACGATTTAACGTGGCTAGCAATGTTGACACTTTCTTTGCAACAGGAATCACCGGCTGTTTGTAAACGTCGTTGTGTATCTGCTCCTTTTCGTCCGCACCCTACTTGCGTGCAGAATGAGGCAACAGATTTTGCTGCTGATTGTGCAATGCTTCTTTTATATTATAAATTAAAAGATAATTTACATGATGCTTCATTGCCACATAAAATTGCTGCGGCCATTTTACTTTTATTTTCCACTTTTGCAAAAAGAAAAGCGGAAAAACGGCAGCCGGAGGCAGCAGAGCGTATTACCAAAGCTATGCAAGCGCAAGATTTGGCCGAAAAAAATCGGGTGGGAATTGATGCGGCGGCTGATCCGACTGGACAAATGATGGCTGTTTTGCTGCTGATTTCTGCACACAATACGGAGAATGAACGTATTCTTTCCCGGTTTGGCTATTTTATGGGCAGATGGGTTTATCTTATGGATGCCACTGATGATTTAGACCAGGATATCCATAGTGGAGATTATAATCCTTTTGCTTGCGCGTGGAAGTTGAATTCACAGTCGGATTTAAAGGCAGCGCGAAAACGGGCACAAGCATTTTTGAATTCCTGCTTATATGAGATGCAAGCTGCATTTGCACTGTTATCCGTTCGTTATAATGCGGGTGTGATGGAAAATACACTTACGCTTGGTTTGCCACATATGCAGCATACTGTAGTGGAACAAACATTTTCTAAGCAACGCTGATTGCCCTTTACCAAAGAAAGAGAAAGCTGGATATATTATGACCGATCCGTATCAGGTGCTTGGGATTTCTTCCAATGCTTCCGATGAAGAAGTCAAGGCCGCCTATCGTAAACTTGTGAAAAAGTATCATCCTGATAACTATGTTAATAATCCGTTGGCCGATTTGGCGACTGAAAAGATGAAAGAGATCAATGAGGCTTACAATACGGTTGTAACGCAGCGTGGTGGCCATGGTGGGGGCTCTTCCCACTCGGGTTACTCAAACGCTGGATATAGTAGTAGTACATCTACTGGATATGCGGGAGCCTCTTCGTCAAATTTTGCACATGTTCGTTCCATGATTAATGCAGGTCAAATTGGACAAGCGCAGAGTGTTTTGGATGCAGTCCCTATCAGTCAACGCGATGCGGAGTGGCATTTTTTAATGGGAAGTGTAATGTATAGAAAAGGCTGGGTTAATGAGGCCTATATCAATTTTCAAAATGCCTGTAGACAGGACCCCAACAATCCAGAGTATAAAGAGGCCCTAAATCGCCTTTCGGGACAAATGAATGGATTTGGCGGATTTGGCGGTGGGTATAATGTTTCAAATCAGCAGCAGGGAGGATGTACGAGCTGCGATATTTGTACGGGGTTGATGTGCGCTGATTGCCTTTGCGGTGGATTCGGCGGCGGTGGATGCTAAATTGAAAAAGAAGAAAGAGGGGATTAGATGGCAAATCAAGCGAGAATTGTTGCACTTGGTGGTGTAACGGCTGCACTCTCCTTGATCTTCCTTTTTCTTGGAAGCGTAGTTCCCATTGCGCAAATGATTATGCCAGCTATTGCTGGGCTTCTTTTAATTGTGATTGTTGGCGAGGTTTCTTCAATTAAATGGGCGTGGGTGATTTTTGCAGCGGTCTCTATTTTAGCAGCACTTCTCTGTCCAGATAAGGGAGTCGTAATTTATTACATTTTCTTTTTTGGGCACTATCCATTATTGAAGCGATCGATTGAACGATTTCAAAATAGAGTGTGCCAGTGGGTTTTAAAGTTTCTATTATTTAATGCCTGTTTAACGGCTGCCTATTTCATTACCGTTCAGCTGTTTGGCCTACCAAATGGCGTAGTAAAATATGGTTATTTATTGATCCTTGTTCTTTTGAATATTGCGTTTGTCTTGTATGACATTGCAGTGACAAGGCTGATTACGGTTTACTTTTTGCGATTTCGTCGCCATTTGCACCGTAGATAGATAGCACATATTATGATGAAAAAAAGGACCACCCGATTTTGGGTGGTCCTTTTGATGTTATCCGAATCTTATTAGAGAACCAAAGATGGTGCAGTGTAAACGCGTGCAGCGAGTTCGGTGTCTAATTGATAAAGCCCTTGGCTGTCTTTCCCAAAAAGGTCGTATCTTTTTATCAGATCGTCGACATTTTTTTCCTCTTCGCCCTGTTCCTGAATAAACCAGTCCAGAAAACGTAAAGTGCGGAAGTCCTTTGCAGAGTAGGCGGCTTCGTAAATCCTGTTGATTTTTTCCGTTATCAGAACTTCGTGTTTGTAAGCTTCTTCGAGAGGTGCTCTGAAAGAATCATAATCTGAAGTAATCGCATCAATAGCAGAAAATTCAGCCACTTCTCCGTTGTTTAAAAGATATTGAAGCATAAGTCTACCATGATCACATTCTTCTTTTACTTGCACATCAAACCAATTGGCAAAGCCATTGAGGTTTTTGCCTGCATAGTACGTATGCATTCCTAAATAAATGTAGGCAGAATGGAATTCATGTTTTACTTGATCTTCCAGCAACTTTTTGATTTCCGATCCAAGCATGATAAGTCCTCCTTTTTATACACTAAAAATTAGTCGTATTTTAATTTTACTCTTTCTGTGGAAGAAATTCAAGTTAAAAGAGAAAAATCAGGCGGAATAACCAGCATCATTGATTGCCGCTTTAATAGCCTCAATGTTCGTTTTTTCGTCGTCATATTCAACAAGGGCATTTTTCTTTTCCAGGTTGACCTTCACTTTTTTGACGCCATCAAGTGCCTTTACGGCCTCGGTAACAGCCTTTACGCAATGTTTACAGCTCATTCCATTTACCGTAATATCTTCTTTTACTTTCATAGTAAAGTCCTCCTTAGACATGGATAAAATTGTACCTTTAATTTGAATGGGAGTCCGTTGGGTGGAAACGCCGTAGGCTAAGTGAGTTTGTAACAACAGTCACGGAACTGAAAGCCATAGCGGCCCCCGCGATCATAGGATTAAGTAAACCTATAGCCGCGAACGGAATTCCAATGGAATTATAAAAAAGCGCCCAAAACAGATTTTGTCTGATTTTACGCATGGTACGTCTGGATAATTCAATAGCTTGCGAGATAGATTGCAAGTCACCGCGCATGAGAGTGATATCAGCGGCTTCTATGGCAACATCTGTGCCAGTACCCATCGCAATACCAATGTCTGCCCGCGCTAAGGCAGGAGCATCATTAATGCCGTCGCCTACCATAGCGACAAATTTCCCGGATTTTTGTATTTTTTCGACCTCTGCTGCTTTGTTTTCAGGAAGGACCTCTGCCATAATATGCTCAATTCCAGCCTGTTTTGCGATTGCAGTGGCAGTACGTGTGTTGTCTCCGGTTAACATATAAGGTTCAATGCCCATTTTACGCAGTTCTGCCACAACTGCGTGCGCATTTTCTTTTATTGTATCAGCTACAGCGATAATGGCAAGAATTTTCTGCTTGTTGGAGAGGAGCATGGCGGTTTTGCCATCCTGCTCAAAACGAAGGAGAGAATCCTCCAATGGGGTAGTTTGAAGTCCAACTTCCCGCATTAATGTACGGGTACCCAAAAAATAGGCTTGTCCGTCTACTTCGGCACGGACACCCTTTCCAGGAATCGCTTCGAACTTTTCCGGTTGGGGAAGGCTCTTGTCTTTTGTGGCGGCCTCCGCGATTGCTTGACCCAAAGGATGCTCAGAATTTAATTCCACAATTCCCGCCAAGCGAATCGCTTCTTTTTCGGATAAATCAAAAGGAACAACATCAGTCACGGCCGGACGTCCATAAGTGATTGTCCCGGTTTTATCCAAAACAACAGCATTGATTTTTTCGCAAACTTCTAGATATTCTCCGCCTTTAAATAAAATTCCAGCAGAGGCACCAATGCCAGTCCCCACCATAATCGCGGTTGGTGTAGCCAGACCTAGAGAGCAAGGGCAGGCAATAACCAAAACAGCTACTGCGCTGATGATGGAAGAGGTGATGTCACCCGTGATAAATAAGTGCAATAGAAAGGTGATTAAAGCGATGGCTAATACAATCGGAACGAAAATTCCAGATATTTTATCTGCAATTTTTTGAATAGGTGCTTTTGATCCTTGCGCATCCTCTACTAATTGGATGATTTGTGCTAAAGCGGCATCTTTTCCAACACGCGTTGCCCGATATTGGAAAGTTCCAAGTTTGTTAATGGTTGCGCCGATGACGGAATCACCTATATTTTTATCGACCGGTAGACTCTCGCCAGTTAACATGGATTCATCAATCGAAGAGTTACCCGATAGGATGATTCCGTCTGTTGGAATCTTTTCACCCGGTCGAACAAAGATGACATCATCCGTTTGCACTTGATCGATCGGGATGGTCAATTCTTTTCCTTCACGCAGAATGTGTGCGGTTTTTGCTTGCAGCCCCATCAGTTTTTTTATTGCATCGCCGGTACGGCTTTTGGCGGAAGCCTCGAAAAATTTTCCCAAAAGAATAAGGGTAATAATAACAGCAGATGTTTCAAAATAAAGGCCATATTTTCCGTGGCCGGGTGCAGAAAAAAATGCAATGTAAATACTGAAGAAGTAGGAGGCAGAAGTGCCCAAAGCAACCAGTACATCCATGTTTGTGCCTTTAGAGCGCAGTGTTAAAAAAGCGTTCCGATAAAACCGCCAACCTATACCGAATTGGATGATCGTGGCAAGAATGAATTGCAATATTGGATTTTGCATGATTGTGGAAATATGCATCATGTTAAGAATCATATTGATGACAAACGGAATCGTCAATATAATAGAAACAATCAGAGAAATTTGTAAAGAACGAAGTTGCCTTTGCTTAGCCTCTCGCTCCTTTTTAGCTGAATCGGCATCTTTTTTTATGGCACCATATCCGAGTTTTTTAACCGATTTGATAATTAATGCACTGTCTACTTTATCTGTATCAAACTCAACAGCAGCCTTTTCGGTGGCCAAATTAACTGTTGCTTTTACACCATTTAGCGAGTTCAATTTTTTTTCAATACGAGCGGAGCAAGCGGCACAACTCATACCAGTAATAGCATAAGTTTCTTTTGTGGTCATGAGAACCTCCTTTAAGCGAACGCGGGGGAACATACTCACGTAAAAATTAGAGTACTCTAATTTTTACTGTAAAAGATAACACACTATTTCAACTAAAAGGGGACTCTTTTCCTTTATAAAGGTATGCAAATGACGTCATAGAAACACAAGTCTATAAAGGCGTAAAAAATATTTGACAACTGTCCTCTATAGTAGTATAATATAACACTGTATCTTAATATGCCTTTGTTCGCGGCATATGTGTCAATTTATTACACATTTATTCGATTGCTATTATAGCATATGCCTTTTTATTGTTCAATAGCCCTGCATATTTTTTGCAGGCATTTCTTTTCCGTATTCGACCTTGTCTTTTGATCGGGTCGACGGACTGCGTGACAGATGCTTAATCTGATGATTGGAGTGGTAGAATTAATATGGTGAATGTGAAGCCTGTGCAGCTTGGCAAGAATGTACGCATGAGCTTTGCGCACATCAATGAAGTCCTTGATATGCCAAACTTGATTGAAGTGCAGAAAGATTCTTACCAATGGTTTCTTGATGAAGGGCTAAAAGAGGTCTTTAAAGACGTATCTGCCATCACCGATTTTACCGGGAACCTCGTGCTTGATTTTGTGGATTATACCATAGAAAATGAGCCAAAATATAGCATTGAAGAATGTAAAGAACGTGATGTTACTTATGCCGCCCCCATGCGTGTTATGGCACGGCTGGTTAATCGCGAAACTGGTGAGGTTAAAGAGCAGGAAATCTTTATGGGTGATTTTCCTCTTATGACTGACAGTGGTACATTTGTTATCAATGGTGCAGAACGGGTTATTGTTTCTCAGTTGGTTCGTTCTCCGGGCGTCTACTATAAGATGGAGTACGATAAGACCGGTAAAGAACTTTTTAGTTCTACGGTAATTCCGAATCGTGGCGCATGGTTGGAATATGAAAATGACGCGAATGATGTTTTTTATGTGCGGATCGATAAAAACCGTAAAATGCCGGTAACAATTCTTATCCGAGCGCTGGGACTCGGAACCGATCAGGAAATTTATGATTATTTTGGTGACGATGATCGGATGCACGCCACAATCGAGAAGGATCCCTGTAAGAATACAGAAGAAGCTCTTTTTGAGATTTATAAAAAGCTTCGTCCAAGTGAGCCGCCGACCATTGAGAGCGCACAGGCCCATTTGAATGGCCTGTTCTTTGATGATCGTCGATATGATCTTTCCCGTGTAGGCCGTTATAAATACAATAAAAAATTAAATCTTGCCGGTCGTATTGTCGGCCAGACTTTGAGCCAACCCGTGGTGAATCCTTCTACAGGAGAGCTCATGGCTGAGGCAGGCACTGTTGTCAATATGGAACTTGCCCATGAGATGGATGACGCAGGGGTTTCTTGTGTTTGTGTAACAGTTAATGAAAAAGAAGTTAAAGTCTTTTCCAACGGGATGGTCGATATTCGCAAATTTGTCGATTTTGATGCGAAAGAAGAATGCGGCGTAAATGAACGCGTTCGCTTTACGATTCTCAATGAGATTCTGGAATCCGGCGCAACCGGGGACGATCTCAAAGATGCTATTCGCAGCCGAATTGATGAATTGATCCCAAAGCATATCATTATTGATGATATTTTTGCAACGATTAATTATATGAACTGCTTGGCGGTTGGACTCGGCACCACAGATGATATTGATCATTTGGGCAACCGTCGAATCCGTTCCGTCGGCGAATTACTGCAGAATCAGTTCCGAATTGGTTTCTCCCGTTTGGAGAGAGTCATTCGTGAACGTATGACCCTGCAGGCGCAGGAACTGGAAGTCTTGACTCCACATTCCCTGATCAATATTCGCCCCGTAACTTCAGCTATCAAGGAATTTTTTGGATCTTCTCCATTGTCTCAGTTTATGGACCAGACAAACCCGTTGGCAGAACTGACACATAAACGTCGTCTTTCTGCTTTAGGACCTGGCGGCCTATCCCGTGACCGTGCAGGATTCGAAGTCCGTGATGTTCACTATACGCATTATGGACGTATGTGCCCAATTGAGACGCCTGAAGGCCCGAACATCGGTCTGATTTCCTATCTGGCAACTTTTGCCCGGATTAATGAATATGGCTTTATCGAAGCTCCTTTCCGGAAAGTCGATAAAAAGACTGGTGTTGTTACAAGAGATGTTGTCTATATGACAGCGGATGTGGAAGATGATTTCATCGTTGCACAGGCAAATGAGCCGCTGGATAAAGATGGACATTTTCTGCATGCAAAGGTCAACGGCCGTTACCGTGATCAGTTCGTGGAAGTAGAAGCAGAAAAAGCCGATTATATGGATGTTTCTCCGCGGATGGTTGTCTCTGTAGCAACAGCGATGATTCCATTCTTGGAAAATGATGATGCCAACCGTGCATTGATGGGTTCCAACATGCAGCGGCAGGCAGTGCCGCTGCATATTAGCGCCCATCCAATTGTCGGAACCGGCATGGAATATAAAGCCGGTGTTGATAGCGGCGTCTGTGTGCTGGCAAAGCATGCCGGTGTTGTCAAGAGTGTCAGTGCAGATAGAGTAGAAGTCATCACTGATGACGGAAAGCTTGATTCTTATCATATTATTAAATTTATGCGTTCCAATCAGGGAACCTGTATCAATCAGGTTCCGGTTGTCAATGCAAATGATCGGGTCCAGAAGGGCGATGTCCTGGCGGATGGACCGGCTACTAAAGACGGTGAAATTTCGCTCGGCAAAAATGCTCTGATCGGTTTTATGACATGGGAAGGCTACAACTACGAAGATGCTGTATTGATCAG